>JBLNFC010000086.1:0-4608 GCA_050263355.1 Acidobacteriota bacterium | reverse complement strand
CAAGAAACTAGGTAACAAGAAACCCGCATTTACGCCCACGTGCGTTGGCGTTTGCTTACTGTCCTTCGGCAAGCTCGTTAGCTGATTGAGCAAACATTGATCATCACAGAGCCGCGGGTTGGGTGAGTTTGCCGTCGATGACAGATTCACATTCGAACTCCTGGAATCTCTGGATCCGCCAGGGATACGGCCGAGACTTCCTAATCGTGGCTGGAGGAAAGTCTCACTGCGGATCTTGATTGCGCTGCTAGCGAATGGCATCGTCTGCTTGGTCCAGAAGGGCCAGAGCTGAGCCGTCGTTTACCCCGCTTCCGACCCAGGCGATGACGCGTTGGGCACGAGCACGATCTTACCTGTCACGCCACCCTTCCCAAGCACTTCGTGAGCGTGCCGTGCCTCCGCAAGAGGAAATCGCTGCGCGATTATCGGCTTGATCTTCTGCTGGTGAAGGAGGTCAAACAGAGCGATCAAATCCTGTCGAAACATTTCCGGTTTCAGCCGTTTGAGCGTCTGTATACTGTATGGGACTACCCGTTTCCGGCCCGGGAGAAGCAAGGCGCCAGCAATGTACTGCCCAAAGACGGCGATCGCACGAAAGCGATGACGATTACCGGAACGACCTGAAGCCAATCGCCCGCCACGTAGCAAGCCAGTAAGACCATAAGCGACGACCTTTCCACCGGGACGCAGAGCCTCGCGGGAACGCCATATATGCGCGCCACCGATGCTGTCAAAAACCACGTCCACACCCTCGTTCGTGAGGCGGCGAATTTCTTCCACGAAGTCCTGATGCTCGTAATCAATTGGGGCACCGCCCAGCTCTGAAACCGCCAACGCTCCTCGCGACGAACAGGTACCATACATCTCCATCCCGGCAAGACGCCCAAGCTGTAACAGCGCTGTGCCGACCCCACCCGCCGCACCGTGAATCAGTACCCGCTGGCCCGGTTTGACCTTGGCGGAACGATGCAGCATCTGGTACGCCGTGATGTAGTTCAATACCAGGCTGACGGCTTCCGCCGCGTCCAGCGCGTAGGGCACAGGAACCAGTTCGCGTTGCGGGAGGCAGACGAACTCCGCGTACGCACCGTGTATCGGCATCGCGGCGACAATCTGCCCTGGTTCGATTCCAGAAACGCCTCCACCAAGCAGATCCACTAAGCCAACCAGATCCCAACCCGGAGTGAAGGGCACGAGGGGCGTTTCGGGATGAATGCCCTCGCGCGCCATTAGGTCGGGCAAGGAGACGCCTGCGGCCAGTATTCTGACCCGCACTTCACTGGCCTTCGGCTCGGGGCACTCCTCTTCAACAAGCTGCAGCGCGTCAGGTCCGCCGTAGTGGGTGACGATAATTCGTGTGTGTCTCACAAATGGTCCACAGGTGGGAGCGGTATTATGTGCGAACCACGATAATATGTCTGTGATCAGGCTCACAATCCGTCATCAGGCTAGGTTAGGAACCTCAACTGAGCTGTGGCTGCAAACTCGCACCGCCCATTGCACTGATTCAGCGCGATATCCGTCGGGCGATCCGCAATACGAGCTTCTTGCTCAAAGTAAGTGCCAATTCATTTTCGTCAACTCGATTGATCACAATGATTCCCGCCAAGTAATGCCACGCGGTCGCCTTTCTTCAGGGTTTGCCCTTTGTCCTCGCACTTGGGCGCAATGCTCCTGTCTGCGCATCCCGCCGCTAATGAGTATGGCCAGCGCACGGCGAGCACCCCCGATCTTGGCAAACCCTACTCCTGCATCATGAGCTCCGCTATCGCATTGCTAACGAAAACATCATTCAGCAAATCGCGCCTTCTGACGTATTGCTTCTCGTCGTGGCATTTCCAGTTTGTAAGCAGCGTTACTCTCGCACAAAGATCAGGAATTTAGGCGAATGGGTTCACGACGCGAAATCTGTCGAGTTCCCGAGCTGTTTGCAGACGTTTCGAGAGAAGGACCGTACAGCCGGCCTGCTTGGCAGCGCGGATGATGAGCGCGTCCCAGATCGAGAAGTTGTGCAGCCGATGGCGCCCAGGATGTCGCTAACCTCGGGACTGAAGACGTCAAACTCGGCCAACAGTTCGACCTTCCGCCGAGCAAGCCGAACATCAAGGTTCAGTTTACGTGTAACCGCCACAAAACATTCTTGCAGAACCTGCATCGAGACAACGCCACGACCGCCGCGCCTGTGTGTTCTGCTACGAGAGCGAGGGCGCGGCGCCGCGTGGTCGATCTGGCTTTGTCATCGGTATGGACGAGCACGTTGGTGTAAAAAACTACGAGCGCTCATGGGTTTCGTCGCGGTTGAATTTTCAGCGCCGCAAGTGGCCGCAAGCTCAAAGCTCTTCGAACTCCTTCATGCTTCGCTCTGGATCGTGGGCACCCGCCAGCTTCTCCAGATATCCGGATAACTTGGTTCAGGCTTTTCCCCAAAGCCATGGCGCGCTTTCGTGCGCGGCTTACGATCGGCTCGTCAACTGACAAAGTCAAATTTATTGATACACGGTATATGTGTACATTTATCCTGTGTCAATTGAATATCAGCGCATGCAGGTTTGGTGAATACTGTTCCTGCATCGCCGTCCAGGGCGTATGTCGGCCACACGGAGCAAACTTTCTCGCGTGCAATAGCTCACATGAACCGTTTTCTTTCTTTAGTAGAATTGTTTAGCCGCGATTCCCTATGCAGTCCCTCATCGACGTTTTCGTGCAGATCTTGCGCATCTTGTGGGCGCATAAGGTGCGTTCGTTTCTGACCATGTTCGGCATCGCCTGGGGTGTCGGTTCCCTGCTTCTGCTGGTCGGCCTGGGAGAGGGCTTTCGCACCGGCAACAAGCGGGGTCTCTCCGAATTCGGCGAGAACATCATGTTTATCTTTCCCGGGCGTGCACCCGTCGTGAAGGGCAGCATGAATTCGGCGCGCTCTTACCGTCTCACATATCGCGACTACATGGACGCCCGCATGGAGGCGCCGCACGTGCGAGCGCTCACTCCCGTTCTTTCCACGAATGATGTGCACGCAGTCAGCGAGTTCGCCACTGCCAGTGGCGAACTGACCGGAGCCGAACCACAATATAACGCCATTCGATACCTGCCCGTCCTGCAAGGTCGCTGGCTCAACCATCTCGATGAAAGCCAGAAACGCAATGTGGTGGTGCTGGGTGATGAGATGACCCGTCACCTGTTCCCTGGGCGCCCGGCCTTGGGTGCCTTTATCTTGCTCAATGGATATCGATACCAGGTCGTCGGAATCCTAAAACGGGTGGGTCGCGGCGACGAGAACTCCACGAATATGCGTGCCTATATTCCCTTCCAGGTGATGCGGACCGCCTTTCCTCTCAAGGGCGAGGGCGAATATGACGCGATCTCGTTCATCAATTACCAACCGACAACCGCGGCGGATCACCTGGTGGCACAAGAGGAAATCCGCAAGGTGGTGGCGCGTAATCACGGATTCGACTATCACGACGAGGATGCTTTCGAAGGCTGGGATACCGTCAAACAGGCGGAGGCGATGGGTGCGATCTTCGATGCCATGAATGAATTCCTGGGAACGGTTGGACTAGTCACGCTCGCGCTGGGCGCGATCGGAGTGATCAACATTATGCTGGTGGCGGTCAGTGAGCGAACGCGCGAGATCGGATTGCGGAAAGCTCTGGGTGCAACCAGCCGCAGCATCATGCTGCAGTTCTTTATCGAAGGACTTCTAATAACGCTGGTGAGCGGATTGATTGGCATGGGGCTCGCGGGGGGAGTGATGATGGCTCTGGGACACGTCAAGGGTCCAGGGGGCTTCGATCCCCCCCGACTGGTTCCGATGACCGCCGCGCTGGCGATCGGCAGTCTGACTCTGGCGGGAGTCATCGCGGGTCTGTATCCCGCGCGCAAAGCTGCCCGTCTTGAGCCGGTCGAAGCGCTGCGACAGGAATAATGATGCTACTGCGCGATCTGCTTGAAGAAGCTTACGTTGCCATGCGGCACAACCGACGCCGCGCTGCCCTTACGATGCTCGGCATGGCCTGGGGCATTGCCACGGTTTGCATGCTGCTCGCCTATGGTGACGGTTTCGGCCGTGCCATTGCCAATATCTTTGCGGCCTTTGGAACCAAGATGATGATCGTGGTCCCCGGCCGCACTTCTATGCAGGCAGGAGGAGACAAGGCCGGTGTTCAGCTTCGCCTCACATTGGACGATCTTGACCTGCTAACCAACAACATTCCCCAGATCATGCATATCACCCCCAGTTGCAACAAGGACGCAACCGTTCAATACGACACACGATCATTTACGTTCAATGTGATTGGCGAATATCCAAATACCTACACCATTCGGGCGATAAGTATCGCTCAAGGCCGTTTCTACAACGGTCAGGACCAGGCGCAACACGCGCGGGTAGCGGTCATCGGCGCAGAAGTGAAGGAAAAGCTGTTCTCCGGACGCAACGCCGTCGGCGAGCGCATCCGGCTGAACGTAATTAGTTTTGAAGTTATCGGCATTTACAGTCCCAAGATGGAGGAGGGAGATAACAATATCAATAAACTGATCTTGATCCCCTTCACCACCATGAGTGAATTCATGGACACGCACTATCTCGGCGCCATCTGGTTCAACTAT
>JBLNFC010000085.1:0-6676 GCA_050263355.1 Acidobacteriota bacterium | reverse complement strand
CGCGCTTCTCAGGACGGATCTTATAGACATGGAGCATGAAAGGCGACGGATGGTCGTGTTGGAAAAACTCGTGCTGATGCTCAGCCAGCACAGACGGAGCGAAAGGCCGGAACCACTCGCGATGCTTGATGCGTGCGTTCAGCACGTCCTTCATCGTTGACAGCCCGGGATGAGCGAGGATGGAGCGATTACCCAGAGCACGCGGTCCCCACTCCATTCGGCCCTGAAACCATCCCACCACATTGCCTGCTGCAATCTGATCGGCAACCTTTTCCAACAATTGTTCGCGCGCAAGCTTTCTATACTTGAGCCGGCAACTCTTGAGCGTCTGTTCGATCTGCGAATCGGAAAACTCCGAACCGAGATAGGAGTTCTTGAGCTCCCAGCTTCGCGGCTGGTTTAGGGCCGAATGATAGGTATGCAGAGCAGCGCCAATCGCCAGTCCTTCATCGCCTGCTGCCGGCTGAATCCAGGTCTGGCGGAAGGGCGTCTCGGTGAAAACCTTACCATTGGCGACGCTATTTAGCGCGCATCCTCCTGCCATCGCCAGGTTCTGACATGGAACTTTCTTATAGAGCTGATTGAGGAGATGAAAGAAGACTTCCTCGAAACGTTGCTGCATGGCGAAGGCAAGATCCATGTCACGTTGTGTGATCTCGCTGTGCGGCTCTCGAGCTTCGCCAAATAAATCGCGCATGCGATCGGAGAAGTGCCGGGCCAACTCGACCGATCCGTCGGCGAGCACTTCCATCCCTTGATTGCTGCCCAATGGCTGGAAATACTGCATCTCAAGCTGAAAGCCACCATTCCTGAGATGAATCAACTGACGCAACTTCTCGCAGTACGTATCTTTTCCATAGGGCGCCAGCCCCATGACTTTGCCTTCATCACCGTATTTTTTGTAGCCGATGAATTCGCAGAGCATGGTGTAGAAGCTGCCCAGCGAATGCGGAAGAAAAACTCGTTCCAGGACCTCGATGCTATTGCCTTCGCATCGAGCCATCATGGTGGAGACAAAATCACCCGAACCGTCATAGCTGAAGCCTGCTGCCCGATCCCACGGTGAACAGTAGTAGGCGCTGGCGATGTGTGCCAGATGATGCTCGACATGATGTTCCTGGAACTTCATACAGCTGGCATCCGCGTCGAGGGAAGTCGCCAACAACGAACGGACATCCCGCATGGCTTCTTTGCGCTGCCGCATCTTAATGAAATTAAGAATCCTGGTTGGATTCGCAACGGCGTATTGAACCTTCTTCGCCAGATGTGCGTCGCTGTCCTGTCCTACGGCAACATGATCGAGGTCGCTGATCCTGGCTCCCGCAGCCTCAAGGCAGGCTTTGACCGCGAGGGCCGGGAAACCGGCGAAGTGCTTCTTGCGATTCAGCCGCTCCTCTGCGATTGCGAAAAGAACCTTCCCGTCGTCAATTATCGCGGCCGACGCGTCGGCGTGAAACATATTGAGCCCCAGGATCAACATGACTGCGATTTACGCCTTTCCAGGGTGGGAATCATTCGGTTGCGGCATTCATAAAAGCTACGGTATCCATCGGAACCGATCCACCGAAAGCAATCGATTCTTTGATCCGCAGGGTCGCCAGCGTACTTGCCACGATTTCGTGGAACGGAATAGGAGAGGGGCTGGTTTTCTGTAACGCACGCGAGAACGCTTGCCAAAGCGCAGCATGCCCTTTATCTTGACGCCAGCGGCAGCGGCTTACTTCTCGATGGCCGTCATGCACTAACTCCAATCCACGAAAGTCATCCAGCACCGCCACTGCGCCACCCCCAAAAACTTCCAGCCGCTCCTTCGAAAAGGACCTGTCACCATTCGCCAGATAGTTGATGGTGGCTTGCGATCCATTTGAAAAGCGCAGCGAGATGATGGCATTGTCGTCGGCATATTGACCCGGATTGGGGAGGGTCGCAGCGTGCACTTCCACCGGAACAGAGCCACTCAGGAAGATGAGGAAGTCTACGAAGTGGCACACCTCGCCGAGAATTCGCCCGCCTCCCTGCTCGGGATCATTCACCCAGTGATCTCGAGGAATGTAGCCGGCGTTAACCCGATAGTTCATTGCGAGCGGTTGGTCGATCTTCTCAACGAACGACTTCAAACGAATGGCCATCGCAGCAAACCTGCGATTGAACCCCACCATGATTTGTTGCCTGGGGACCGCGGCAAAACAGCGAACGATGTCGGATAGCTCCTCTTCCTTCAGGCATAAGGGTTTTTCGCAGAAGACATGTTTGCCCGCCTGTAAAGCGGCCATGGTTTGGCGCGCATGCAGATGGTGGCGCGTGGCAATGACGATCGTGGAGATATTACGATCGTTCACGATTGCAGTCTCATCCGTGGTGCAATAGGAGAAGCCGAACTTGTCAGCTGCGCCTTGACTATGGACGCCTGTGGCAGAGCAGATTCCGACCAAGGTTGCGTCCGGAACCTTCTTAATAGCAGGAAGCAGAGTGCTGGTTGCGAAATTTCCAGCACCTAATACTCCTATCCGGAGGTCAGAGCACGTCTGGGGTGAAAGCGTGGTCACGCGTGCTGGGAGTGGAGACAGGATCAAGTGCTCATCGGCGCGTTCAGGATAAGTGATCACCACGCCCAAGAGTGATTCTGTGTCATTGCGAGTGATGAGTTCGTACGCGCGATGTGCTTCTTCGACGGGAAATCGATGCGTGATCAGTGGACGAAGCTGAAGCTGGCCGCAAGCCAGAAGTTCCAAGAACGCTTCCATGTTGCGCGTTTCCGTCCACCGCACGTAGCCGATGGGATAGTCATAGCCCTTCTGCTCGTAGGCAGTGTCGTACCGGCCTGGGCCATAAGACCGGGAGACGCGAAAATCGAGTTCCTTTTCGTAGTAGAGCTTGCGGTCGATCTCCATTCCCACGGTGCCCACGGCGACGACCACTCCACGATCGCGCGCAATCTCGGCAGCAAGATTGACAGGCGTGCTGCTGGGCGTCTCCGCGGCAATCAGAACTGCATCAACTCCCCGATGACGCGAGTAAGCTCCACAAAAATCGCGGAACTCGGAGGAGATCGAACTGCTGGCATCCGCACCCAGCTTTGCGGCCAACTCGGCTCGTTCAGGTACGAGGTCCATGCCTAACACGCGGCAGCCAGCCGCTTTCAATAACTGAACAATGAGTTGTCCGAGCAGCCCCAACCCCAAGACGGCGACCACGTCACCGAGTTTCACGTCCGCCAGACGAATTCCATGAAGAGCGACCGCTCCGACGGTAGTGAATGCTGCTTCCTCAAGAGTACAGGGTGGCGCGAGACGCGACTCGGAGTCCAGATTGGTTCCGAGCGGGAATGATGAAAGCTTGGGGGAAGCGGGAACTTTCGCGACCAACAATCGGGGGACGCAAGCAACTTCGGCGTGGACAGCGTAACCAGTGCCAGCACACGCTACCCGGTCTCCTACGCAGAGATCGGTTACGCCTTCTCCTACGCCCACCACCGTTCCCGCACTGCTATAGCCGAGCGCTATAGGCTGGTCAAGACGGGAACGAACGACATCGATTGCCGAGAAGACGCCGTCCCGCTTCGCTTTGCTCCAAACCTGGCGAACCAGATCGGGACGCGCTTTGGCTTTCTGGAAGAGGTTCTTACCGGCAAATTCCGAGGCGGCGCGCTCCGTTCCCGCTGAAACCAACGATGCTGCAATACGAACCAACACACACCCCGGCAAGAGTTGGGGCGGCGGGACGTCCGCGACTTCAATATCACCTGTGCGCGCGCGCTGTAAGACTTGTTTCAAGCGGGCACCGCCGATTGGCAATGAGTGCCTTCACTCCGCAATGCACTTCGTGCGTCGATGAAGTTCTGCATCCATATCTCCAGGGTCAGGAACTGCCAAACCTGCATGGACCAGTCCTGCACACCGCGGCGGTGTTCTTCCACATATCCCCGCACAGCTTCGGGACGGAACAATCCGCGTTTGCGGATTTGCGTTTCGGAAAGAAGATCGTCCACCATCTCCTTAAGTTCATGAGCGAGCCAATAGTCAATAGGAGCGCCAAAGCCAGCTTTAGGCTGCTGCAGTACTTCACTCGGCAGAACGTCTTTCATAGCCTTTCGTAAAATATGCTTGGTCGAAGGCTGGAAGAACCCCTTCAGCTTCAACTTGGGGGGAACATTCGTGGCGACGAACTCCGCCAACTCACGATCGAGAAATGGGACACGCACCTCGACAGATGAGGCCATGCTCATCTTGTCGTTGTAGGTGAGATTCAAACTGGGCATGAAGATCTTAGTGTCCAGGTAGAGCATCTGGTTCAGGAAGTCGGCCTCGCACACATTCTGGAAACACGTGTGATGGCGGGTTGCCACACGACAGGCTTCGAGATCGCTGCTGAGCTCCGCCGAATAGAGCGCTGATTTCTGCGCATCATTGAGGTAAGTGCAATTCATGATGAAGCGCTCGACAGGCGGCAGTGACGCGCTGCGCGCCATCTTCTTGAGCAGCCGGACGCGGCCTTTCAATGACGTCCCCCGCATGGTGGGAAGGGTTAGAAGTCGAGCATCAATCCATTGACCGAGCTTCGCAGGAACTTTTGTGTACGCTTCCGACCAACGATGGGCATAGTACTTGCGGTATCCGGCGAAGAGTTCGTCGCCGCCAACTCCCGAAAGCATCACCGTCGCGTGTTGACCAGCCTCGCGACAGACCAGATAGGCGGTGATAATTGCCGGATCCGCAGTAGGCTCGTCCATGTGCCAGCTGAGTTTTCCGAGTAGAGCTGCGACATCGGGCTCGACCACTATGTTTTCATGTTCACACCCGAACTGGCGCGCAACCTGGGCGGCGAGGTCGGGGTCATCGAGCGCGTTCTCACCGACCCTGTACTTCTTGGGAAACGTGATCGTGTACGTCCGCACCGGTTGGCGCGTAGCTCGCGCCATCAGCGCCACGATGGTAGAAGAATCGAGTCCAGAGCTGAGGAATGCGCCGATGGGAACATCGCTGACCATCTGTCCGCGTACAGATTGCTCGAGGCGGGCGCGAACTCCTTCAGTTAATTCCGCTTCCGACTTCGTAAACTCCGTGTTCGCGGGCGGGAAGGTTAAATCCCAGTACTGCTTGATTTGGAAATGACCACCTTGCCAGATTCCGTAATGGCCCGCGGGCAGTTTGAAGATTCCCGCAAACATTGTTGCAGGATCGGGCACCCACAAGAAACTCAAATATTGATGTAGCGCCTGCCGGTCGATTTCGGCTTCGACGCCGGGAACTTCCAGCAAGGCCTTGATCTCCGACGCAAAGGCGAATTTTTCGCTTCGTTGCACATAATAGAAAGGTTTAATTCCGAAGTGGTCACGGGCCACCAGTAACACGGGCTCTGTTCGCCGCACGTCGCAAATCGCGAACGCGAACATTCCGTTGAGGCGACGCACGCACTCAGGCCCCTCTTGCTCGTAAAGGTGAATGATGACTTCAGTGTCGGTATGCGAAACGAAGCAGTGGCCTTTGGCTTCGAGTTCTCTGCGAAGTTCGGCGAAGTTATAGATTTCGCCGTTATAAGTGATCCAGACAGAACCGTCTTCATTACACATGGGCATCTGTCCGTCGGAGGATAAATCCAGAATGGCGAGGCGCCGACTGCCTAGTCCGACGTAAGAGCCGTCCGGAAAACTTTGTTCCCAAATTCCAGCACCATCGGGCCCACGATGTACCTGCACGTGGTTCATGCGCGCCAGAGTGTTGCGGTCACCCCAGTTCACGAGTCCGCTAATGCCACACATGGCTAGACCGAGGCCTTTCCGGCGCGCAATTCGTAGATCTTGGCCTTGGTGTGGAACATTTGCACTGCCTGAAAGCCGCAATAGATGAGACCAGGGATACCGTCGAGAAAACCGAAGCAGAACAAGTAGCGGTACAAGAACAACGCTACCGGAGAGCCTGGCAGCGCGAAGAACTTCTTCTTGAGCCAGCGTCGCCGCTGAGCCTGTGAGCCAAAGAGATGGGGCTGAAGATCCTCTGGACCGAGTGTCTGCGACAACACCTCGGATTCCCAGTTGGAATATTCATCGTGCTTTCGGATATAGCGCGAAAGCGAATCTACATTGTGATGAATCAGAGGTTCTTTCAGAAATGTAGTTGGACCATCCACGATCACGTGCTCGTGGATTTCCATGTCGGCCATGGAGCTGTCCTGAGCGGCAAGCCGGCACTCGAAGCGGCCCTTTTCGCGGCGGAAGAGAGATGTCTTCCAGAAGCGTGCACCGCTGAAGCGAAGGGGCCGGCCAAGAAACCACATTTGCAGGCCCAGATGATAGCCGTTGATCGCAGGATCACTGATTGCCGCGCGAATCTCTCGTGCGAGAGAGGGCGTCACGACCTCATCGGCATCGAGCAGGAGCACCCATTCGTACTTTAGCGGCAAAGTATTCAGAGCCCATTGCCGCTTCTTAGGCCAGCCTCCCTGGTAATAAAACTGAACAATCTTCGCGCCTGCGGTGCGCGCTAACTCCACCGATTCATCGCTGCTCTGAGAATCGATGACATACACTTCACCGAACTGGCGCAATGACTCCAGGCATCGGTGCAGATTACGGCCCTCATTTCGCACGGGTACGATTACGCTGATCGGAAGCAGTGAGGTGCACGCCGGACTCTCGTCATCACGGATCTCTTGTAGGCTCTGCATCAGTGGAAGCAGT
>JBLNFC010000084.1:0-4660 GCA_050263355.1 Acidobacteriota bacterium | reverse complement strand
AGAATCAACATGAGCGGGAAAACTGCGAGCACGGAACCTTGTCCTTTCGCGCTTTCCTCGACGCTGCCGCCCTCGACGATCTTGTAGCCGACCGGCAGTTGCCGCTTCAGCTCGGAGACTTTTTCCGAGAGGCGTGCCACGGCGGTCGCCGCCAGCACGCCATCCCTGGGCAAGGCCTGGACCGTCAGGGTGGGCAGCCGGTCCCGGCGCCAGATCAGGGGCAAATCCTGTGCGTATTCGACGCTGGCCAGCTCGGTCAAGGGCACCGACCGTCCGTTTGAAAGCGGAACCTTCAGGGTCCGGATCGTCTCCAGCGACATGCGTTCAGTCGCCTGGGCCCGCACCACCACGTCGATCAGATAGATGCTGTCGCGCACCTGAGTCGCGGAGATGCCCGAAACGGCGGCGTTGATCAACTGGGCGACGACTGCCGAGCTGAGCCCCAATTGCCTCGCTTCATCCTGGTTGACGCGGATCCGGAGTTTGCGGATCGGATCCATCCAGTTGAAGTTCACGTTTTGCACGTCGGGGCTCGCCCCCATGATCGCGGCCAGCTTGTCGGCCGTTTCACGCACCTTATATGGATCGGGGCCGCTGACCCGGTATTGGACCTGCCAGCCAACCGGCGGCCCCAGTTCGAGCGGGGTAATCCTCCCGACCGCCTCGGGGAACTTTTCCTCAAGCGCGGCGTCCAGGCGTTTCTTGACTCGCTCCCGCGCCTTCAGGCTCTTGGTAACGATGATCGCTTCCGAAAAGAAATCGTTTTGGAGCTGCACGTCGAGCGGCAGATAGAATCGAATCGCCCCGCGACCCACGTAGGAACTCCAGCGGACGATATCGGGGTCGCCACGGAGGATTTCGTCGAGCTTTTGCGAGGCCGTATCCGATGCATAGACCGAGGCGTCGTGCCTCAGGCGCAGATCAACCACGAGCTCCGGCCGGTCCGATGCGGGAAAGAACTGGCTGGGCACAAACCGCGCGAGCCAGAGCGAGATGCCGAAAATCACGATAGTTACGGCCAGCGTTATTTTGGCGTGGCGCATGGTGAAAAGCAGGCTGCGGCGGTAGAGACCTAGGAGGCGTCCGCCTTGCTCATGGCTGCCCTTGTCTTTATCCTCATCCTTAACCTTGTGGGGCTTGAGGAGCATCGTCCCAATGAGCGGTGTGAAGAGCGCAGCGACGACCCAGGACGTAAGGACGGCAATCACTACTACTGCGAATAGAGTGAAGGTATATTCGCCAGCCGAACTCTTAGCAAAACCGACTGGCACGAAGCCAAGCGCGATGACCAGAGTGCCGGTGAGCCTCGGATAGGCCGTGGAGGCATAGGCGAAGATCGCCGCCTTGATCGAGTCCCAGCCATGTTCCAGCTTGGAAACCATGCTCTCGATGGTGATCATCGCGTCATCGACGAGCAGCCCCAGCGCGATGATCAGCGCGCCGAGGGAGATTCGTTGTAAGTCGATCCCGAAGATCTGCATGGTGACGAACACGATGGCCAGCACCAGCGGAATCGAGGTCGCCACGACCAGGCCCGCCCGGAGGCCCAGATTCAGGAAGCTGATAACCAGAACGATCGCGATGGCTTCCCATAGCGCCTTCATGAACTCATTTACCGACTCGTGGACCACCTCTGGCTGATTGGAGACCAGGAAGGTTTCGATCCCGACGGGCAGGTCCGCTTTGAATTCCTCGATCACTTCATGGAGATTCTTTTCCAAAGCGAGGATGTCGCCGCCGGTACGCATCGAAAGCGCCACGCCGATTGCGTCCTTGCCGTTGACGCGGAACTTAGGCTGCGGCGGGTCGGCGTAGCCGCGCGTGATCGTCGCGATGTCACCAATTCGCAGCATCTTTCCGCCGAAGTTGAAATTGACCTGTTCCAAGTCCTTTTCGGAGTTAAAGCGTCCGGTCACATCTATAAGAATGGCTTCATTCTTCGTCTGGATCACGCCCGACGGGACCACGGCGTTCTGGCTGACAAGCGCCTGGACAAGTTCCATCCGGTCCATGCCGAGCTCGGCGAGGCGATGCGTCGAGAACTCGACATAGATGCGCTCGTCCTGCGTGCCCAGGAATTCGGCTTTGGAGACATCTTTCACTCGCAGAAGGCGCGAGCGCGCCTCTTCCGCGTAGTCGCGCAATTCCCGGTGGGTGAAGCCATCCGCGGTGAAGGCATAAATAATCCCGTAAGTGTCGCCGAACTCATCATTGAAGAACGGACCCACGATTCCCTGCGGGAGCGTCTGCTTGATATCTCCGACCTTCTTGCGGACCTGATACCAAAGGTCCGGCACATCCTTTTTCGGTGTGGACTCGAGCAGATAGACAAAGATGGTGGACTGCCCGGCGGTGGTGTAGCTCTTTTGGTAATAGAGATTGGGCGTGTCCTGCAGCTTCTTCTCGATGCGGTCGGTTATCTGTTGCATCGTCTCTTCCTGGGTAGCTCCCGGCCATTCCGTATGGACCACCATCGTCTTGACCGTGAATTCAGGGTCTTCGTTGCGTCCCAGGTGCAGGTAGGCCGAGACTCCGGCCACCATGCACACGACCATGAAGTAGATGGCGAGAGCCTTGTGACGGATCGCCCACTCAGTGAGATTAAAGCCGCTCATTATTCGCCTCCTAACAACTTCACGGCCTGGCCTTCATGGAGCGTCTGCACCCCGGCGGTCACCACTCTTTCGCCGGAGTCCAGCCCGTGCGTCACGATGACAGAGTCCGGCGCGTGGCGCGCGATGGTGATCTCGCGGCGGTGAACGCGCTGATCCTTGGGATCGACTACCCAGACAGCGGGTTTGTTTTCGGTCATCGTTAGCGACGAAGAAGGAACTTCAATCAGCGACTCGGCCTTCAATTTCAGCTGACCGAGGACCGTCGCCCCCAGAAACATCCCCGCCGGCGGATCGGCGAGTTCGACTTTGACCTGATAGTTGCGTGTCACCGGATCGGCCTGCGGCGATATTTCGCGGACCTTGCCGTCCACCTTGATCTCTGGATGGTCCGCGAGCCAGACTTCCCCTTGTGCACCCAACGACAGGCCGTCGCGAATAGCCTGGGCAGGCACGTCGAAGACGGCATCGCGCCCGGTTTCCTGCGCCACCTGCAGGACCATCTTTCCCGCCGGCACGACCTCGCCCACCTCGGCCCCTTTTTCCGTGATCACTCCGGCGGCATCGGATTTCAGTTCCGTGTAGCTCAATTGTTCCTCGGCGGATTTCAGTTGGGCTTGTACCGCATCCAACTGCGCTTTCGTCGTCTTCAGTTGGCGCAGCGCAACATCGTATTCATTGGGGGATATCACCCGCTCGGTAAGCAATTGCTTTTGTCGCCTTTCAAAAGCTTCCGATTGGTCAAGCGCGGCTCGTGCCGCAGCGACCTCGGCCTGGGCGGAGTTCCGGGCGTTTCGTTCGACCTCGGCATCCAGCAGCGCCACCGTCTGCCCGGCTTGAACCTTGTCACCGACGCCCACTTTTCTTTGGATGATCCTCCCGCCGATCCGGAAGGCGAGATTGACCTCGTCGCGCGCGCGTATATGGCCGGATGCGACCTTTGGGTCTTTAACCTCACGTTTTTCAACAACGACCGAGCGAACCGGGCGCACCACCGGCGGCGCCTCCGCTTTCTTCTTGCAGGCGCCCAATGCCAGGAGCGCGAAGGCCATCGGGATGGCAAGGCGTCCGAGGCTGAACAGTGGCGGGCAAATGGAATTCAATATTTTCATGAGCGTCTTATCTTTTTCCTCCAAACTTATGGCCGGATAGGGAGCCTTCGACTGCTTCCTTCATGAGGCGTTTGCCAGTTTCGTCCAGGGGACCGGAGCCACTGCCGGGCAATACCCACACACCGAAGTCTGCGTCACGGCAGTAGTAAACCACGATATCCTTCTGTGGGATTGCCAGGTAAAAGCTGGCATGCGGTTGCTCTTGGATGAGCCGCACGAATTCGTCGCGCCACGGATCACCGACAAACTCTTCTTCGTGCTGCTTCAGAGTGACTACTAACTCCTTGATGCTAATCGGTCGCAGGGACTCCGCCACACCTTTGCGCCGCTCTTCCCAGAGCTCTTCGGGATACTTTAACTTATCGAATGGCATAGGTATTGGTCTGGTTAGTTGTTAACGCCCTTGTTTCGGCGCTTTGCAAAATGATGTTTCTCGGCCCCCGAAGGCGACCGATAATGTTCCCCCGTAGCTTCGATGGATTGCGCCGTATTGTGTGCGCGCTGCGTTGCTTCGCCCATATCGGCCTAATGTCCTGTTCGTTTTCTGCCAGGAGCTGCCATGGCTTCTTTCATATGTCGTTTCGCCTCCTCTGGCAGTGGTCCCATGCCGCGGCCGGGTAGGAACCAGACACCCGTATCCTCACCGGGACAGTAAAGTACGACTGCGCCTCCTTGGGTCACTGCGCGATAAAAACTTGCCTCCGGATGCGCCTCAATAACACTGACGAAATTCTCCCGCCATGGATCACCTTCAAAGTCGGAAAGCTCCTTAACAATCTGGCGTAGGTCAGCAACGCTCATGGTTTCCAGAGATCCCTGAATGGCTTTCCGCCGTTCTTCACTGACAGTTTGCATATCTACAAATTTATCGAATGGCATAGGTGGTTACTCCCGTTGATTACGTTTGAGGTTGATACGTCATGAAACCGCTGTCTG
>JBLNFC010000083.1:0-3527 GCA_050263355.1 Acidobacteriota bacterium | reverse complement strand
TCCGAAAGGATGAGGGTCTCGAAATCGGTCCTGCTCGCCTGTAAGTGATATCTCCCAGGCGGCAAAAGTTGGATCGCAAACCACCCGTTTTGGTTAGAGGACGTAGACTGTGTAACGCCTCCAGATTCTTTCGAGATTTGAACCGAAACGCTTGGAATTACGGCGCCCGAAGGGTCAAGTACAATGCCAGTGACGGCACCCGTTGCGGAGGTCTGGGCAAGCGCAGAAGTGCCAAAGATTGAACTGACGACAGTAAGCCAAAAGCATAGCCAACAGATCCGAAAATGTGGCAGGGTGAAACGATTTGCATCATTGAACATCCCTGTACTCCCGAAAGGCCTCCAATTTCTGGGCGCCGAAAAGTCCAGCAGTAGCTCTGGTGGTTCTGTTGGAGTAAGCTTCGCGAGAGCACTGAGCACGACCGATGCACCGTATCATAGTCCCGACACCTGAGCTGGTAAATACTTACGGGCACGTTAGAGGTTGACGCCTTCTCACATGTGGGTGCCAACCGTTAAAATCTCTGGTGGTCAATAGGTGACCCCGTATTTTATTGCCGAATGCCGCAAGTCGCCAAAGCCAGGGCGTCGGCGGATTGACCCAATGCGCGACCATCGGTTTGCTGTCAAACACGATGAAGCCTGTTCCTCGATACCGATCCTTTTGAAACTGCTTTGCTTGTTACTGATATTCGTCTCGAGTGCCGGGGCACAGCTCAGGCAGACCCGCAGAGTGCTGCTTATCAATGACCTTGGGATTGTGTCATCTCCTGGCTTTGCCGAAGTCGATCAAGCAATCTTCAGCGCTCTTCAGAACTCGCCTTATCAGATCGAGCTGTACCAGGAGAGTTTGCAACTCACATTTTTTCCAGACGAAGCTTCCCAACTCGCCTTTCGTGAGTCGCTTATACACAAGTATTCACAACGCAAGCCCGACTTGATCATTGCCGCTGGATCTGCATCCCTTAAGTTCGTTGCCGAGTCGCATGAAACCTTGATCCGAGACACGCCTGTTGTTTTCTGCGCGGTTTTGGGCGACATCTCGGACGAGATAAAGTCTCGCTTGCACGTTACTGGTGTTCTGGGGAGGCTGCAGCCGGAAGAGACATTGAGAGCGGCTCTGCACTTGTTGCCTGGCACAACGCACGTGGTGGTCGTGGGCGGGATGGGTAAGTTCGACGAAGGTTGGGAACGAATCGCAAAACAGGCTTTCCAAAACTACGAATCGAAGCTCGACTTTACTTATCTTACTGACTTGACCATGCCTGACCTGCTTGATCGGCTTAGGCATTTGCCAAGCAATACGATTGTGTACCACACGTCAATCGCACAAGATGCTGCCGGACGGCGCTTTATTGGTTCAGCGCAGTCGGTACCCTTAGTTGCCAGTGCCGCCAATGCCCCTGTTTTTGTCATGGACAATGTGGACCTTCGGGCGGGAACAGTGGGTGGCAGCCTGGTGAATTGGTCTGACGACGGGCGTGTCGCCGGAGAAATCGCTGTACGGATTCTCAATGGCGAAAGGCCCGAAGACATCCCGATCGTGATGAGTAACAACGTCTACATGTTCGATTGGCGCGCACTTAAACGCTGGGGCTTGAAAGAGAGCAACTTACCACCCGGCAGCGTCGTTCTGAATCGCCAAGCAACATTCTGGGAATTGTACAAACGGTATGTCATTACCGGCATTTCTCTGATTCTTTTGGAAGCATTTCTGATCTTTGCACTTTTGGTTCAGCGGGCGAGAAGAAGAGATGCAGAAAACACGCTGGCAATTACAAACGACCGTCTTCGGACGGCAATCGACTCAGGAAAGTTTGTTGGTTGGGATTTCAATGTTAAAGCTGGAGAAAATCACTGGTTCGGTGACCTGCAAGGTATGTTTGGAATTCCCTCCCACACCTACTCTGCGGATCTCGATGATTTTCGTAAACGCGTTCATCCCGAAGACCGCGATGCCGTAGTCCAGGCAATTGAAAAAGCCAAAGAGACCAGAGAGCCCTACGTTGCGGAATTCCGCGTAAACCGGAATGACGGAGAAGTGCGCTGGATTATTGCTCAGGGTAAGTTCCGCTACTCAAGCAACGGAATTCCAGAACGCATGCTGGGTTTGGCGGTCGATATGACGGATCGCCGCCGTGCACAAGAGTTAATACAGGAAAGCGAAGAGCGGTTTCGGCTAGTGGCCAACACCGCTCCGGTGCTCATATGGATGTCAGACACCGATAAACTCTGTACTTACGTCAACAAAACTTGGCTGGACTTTAGAGGAAGACCCCTGGACGCCGAACTAGGCAACGGCTGGACCGAAGGCATTCATCCCGAAGACATCACGCTGTCCCTGAACACATACATCGGCGCATTTGATCGGCGCGAGCCGCTTAACATGCGGTATCGTATTCGCCGGCACGACGGAGAATATCGGTGGCTGTTGGATATTGGTGTGCCGCGATTCAATCCGGACGGATCGTTTGCGGGGTACATAGGTTCTTGTGTTGATGTCACGGAGCGCAAGCTGGCGGAAGATGCAATGACTACTCTGAGTGCCCGCTTGATTGAGGCGCAAGAGGAAGAACGTAAGCGAATTGCTCGCGAACTTCATGATGACTACAACCAGCGGTTGGCGATGACGGCGATTGACCTGGAAAGATTGGCAGAGAATATCGGAGATTCTTCGCCCGATGCAGTTGACAAACTGTATGAATTGTTTAACCGCGTGAGTGAGGTAGGCGCTGATCTACACTCCTTGTCGCATAGCTTGCATTCCTCTACGCTGGAGAGTTTAGGACTCGTTGCCGGCGTAAAGGGTTTTTGCAAGGAGTTCGCCGAACAACAAGGCATACAGGTCGACTTTGCGCACGAGAACGTGCCGCGAGGTATTCCGGGTGACGCGGCGCTCTGCATGTTTCGCATCGCACAGGAAGCACTTCGGAACGTTAAAAAGCATAGCGGTGCAGCCAGAGCTGAAGTTAGGCTCGAGTGGTTAAGTGAGAAACTTCACCTGTCAATTACTGATTCCGGAAAAGGCTTCGACTTGACTGAGCCTGACTCAGACCGTGGCATCGGAGTTCACAGCATGGAAGAACGGTTGCGGGTGCTCGGCGGCCGACTGGAGATAACCTCCCATCCCATGCAGGGCACGAGAGTTGATGCGTGGCTGCCGTTCAACGTGGCTCGCCAGCATGCCAGCTAAACTTTTAAGCCCGAGACCGACTGCGCACGGTCCCGGGCTTGCTGGAGCCCTGTTCATGAGTTGATCTTTGTAGATTATCGGCGCGAACTACCGCTTTCCACTGTCAGAACTACTAGTTGTAACGCATGATACGATGTTGGAAATTATTTCTGAGCATGAGCGTTTACCCTTCTTGCCCGCTCTCACGATACCGGAGCGGGCGTTTCTGTTTGCATAATCCAGCTGTGAAATGAACGGCTCTGCGAGTGCCGCTGTGCGTTTATGCAGATGGTGACCAACGTTCGAGTTTGACATTTAGATACGGCTCCGCATTCGAGTCTTCACCTCAGCTGGCC
>JBLNFC010000082.1:0-2695 GCA_050263355.1 Acidobacteriota bacterium | reverse complement strand
AACGAGCAGCACGACAGCTTCATCAATGCTGTTACCCACGAACTGAAGACACCGATCGCCTCCATCCGTCTTTATCTACAAACTCTCCAGCGCCGCGAAGTTGATGCCAAGCAGAGATCCGACTTTTACCAGTTGATGTTGAGCGATACGGACCGGTTGTTGGGAACGGTGGAGCAGGTGCTCAAGGCGGGACAAGCCGGCCATAAGCGCGCAACACGCCATGTGGCCGAGGTAGATTTCCGTGAACTGGTTCGAGAATGCGTCGATGTTGCTCGCAACAGGCATCACCTACCGCCACAAGCGCTGCGATTTAGCGCACCATCGACTAATGGCACCGGTGTTTGCGTCACCGGTGATGCCGAAGAACTGAGAACAGCGGTTTCAAACGTTCTGGAGAACGCGGTGAAGTATTCGGTGAACGGTGTAGATGTCTCGGTTCAGCTGGAAATTTCTCAGCCGAAAACGGTGGTCCTCCGCGTCCAGGATCGCGGGGCCGGAATACCTCGGCCAGAACTAAAACGTATTTTCAAACGGTTTTATCGGGTTCCTATGCGATCTCTGAACCAGGTCAAGGGCACAGGGTTGGGACTCTTCATTGTGCGTTCCATTGCTCGAAAGCACGGCGGAAAAGTATTCGCCGAGAGTGAGGGTGAAGGTCGTGGAACTACGGTGACGCTGCGTTTGCCCAGGAGTGCCGCCTCGTGAGTCGCGTGCTCATTGTGGAAGATGAAGTCCATCTGGCCCAAGGACTTCGATTCAACCTGGAAGCCGAAGGGCTGGAAGTCGAAGTGGTTGGCGATGGCGAGACGGCGTTAAACCTTCTTCTTGGTCGAAAGCAGCAGTTCGATGCGGTTGTTCTCGACGTCATGCTGCCAGGCAAGGATGGTTTTTCCGTCGCAGCAGAACTGCGCGCCGCCGAAAACTATGTACCAGTACTGATGCTGACGGCTCGAAGCAGACCTGAAGATGTTCTGAAAGGCTTCTCTTCGGGAGCTGATGATTATTTGCCTAAGCCGTTTGAATTGGCCATTCTGCTGGCCCGAGTGCATGGCCTTTTGCGCCGTAGGCAGTGGATGGCTCCCTCGACGACGGCTGCTCCCGGTACGTCCGCAAACGGAGAAGCTCCCCAGGTATTCTCGTTTGCAGGGAAGACGATCGATTTCAGTACGTTGGAATTGCGGGTCAATGGCACTGTGATTCATCTCACGTTGATGGAGGCACAGCTGTTGCGGCATCTGATTGGCAGGAATGGAAAGCCAGTTTCGCGTAAGTCACTGCTGGAAGAGGTCTGGGGCCTGCGCGAAGACACCGACACGCGCGCCATCGATAATTTCATTGTCCGTTTGCGACGGTATATCGAGAGCAATCCCTCAAAGCCGCGTCACCTGGTTACAGTTCGTGGGGTTGGGTACCGCTTTCTTGCGAACCCAGACGTTCAAGAAGAAGGCTGAGGGTTATTGCCGCGAGGTTGATGCACCCGATGCCAGCTCCCGCAGAGCGTCGAGCCAGCCGTGATCGCCCGCATCTTTAGGAAGAGAATCAATCTCCAGAATGGCGGAGAAGTGCGGCGATTTGGGACTAAACCGGATGGTCACAAAGTGCTTCTCACGGGAAGCCATCAAGCTGTTGATCACCGGGCTGAGTTCCTGGCCCCACTTGGTGCGGCTGGTAAGCACAATGGCTCCAGGGCGGGTGACTACCCATTCTCTGCTGGAAACTTTGTTGCTGTTATGGCCGCTCCAGCGGTGGTTGTGAACTTCCAGGCTGAAACGAGGCGCGGTGTCGAGATCAGCCTCAAAGGCGAGCGTCTCTTTTTCCTTCCGCCAACGGCTCAGAACCCATCTGACGGGCGTAGCTCTCGGCAAGAGTCGCACAATTACATGCGCGCGCTCGAACATATGAGGAGGGAATCGCAGCTCAGCTAGAAGACGGCTCGAGCCGCGCCAGCAAACGCTCGTCACTTTGCCACGGCCTTCGCAGGCCGTTTGAACCCATCTGATAATTCCCAAGCCGCGGCGGCGATTGTAGTGAGCAAACGCGGCGTACCAGAGAACTAGGAGGGCGAAAGCTCCTGCCGCGTCGATGGCGACGAACCGTCCCATACCTCACCTGAGATGCGCATCTTAAGTCTGCGGATGCAGCTATGCAAGACGGTTCCACCGTCGACCAGGATCTTTTTTCGAGACCATAGTTTCGTAGCACGCCTTTCGTAGAATACAGTGTGCTCTTTTCCATCCGGGATTTCCACAAAGACGACTTTGAGGCGCTCTGGCGTATCGATCAGCAGTGTTTTGCTGCCGATATTTCCTATTCTCGTCCGGAACTCGCGGCCTATATCCGAATGGCGAGTGCTTTTACTTTGGTTGCGGTGTCCCAGAATCCCGTTGCCGAGAAATCGTTAGAATCGGCTCGAACCTCTACGACGGCAGTCAATCGGGTTCTCGGATTTGTAGTGGCGAGCGTAAATACTCGGGGTGCAGGTCACATCATTACCATTGACGTCATTGAACAAGGACGTCGCATAGGGATCGGCTCTGCGTTGCTTGAGGCAGCGGAACGCCGCTTGCGATCGAGCGGGTGCACCGCCGTGCGGCTGGAAACCGCGGTGAACAACACTTCAGCGCTGGTCTTCTACAAACGCCACGGATACAGCGTTAGCAAGACGATTCCGCACTACTATCCTGACGGTGTAGAC
>JBLNFC010000081.1:0-4290 GCA_050263355.1 Acidobacteriota bacterium | reverse complement strand
GAAGTCGCCGAAATAATGAGCGCGAGTCATCGGTGTTGATCCGTGGGTCATAAAGCTACCTTTGCCGTGTGCTCAGAATGTGTAGGACAAACCAATCAGAGGAACGGGCTTGGAGTGCAACCCGGCCTCATTAACCTGGAACAATACGTTTGCGATCACCAGTAATCTGCCGACCGGGTTAAATTTCGCACCCAGTGAAATGTAGGATTGATTTATGGTGGTGCTCGACGTGCGGATGTCTTGATGAATCGTGCCCGCGGCGTCTGTGAACGTGGTCGATGCCATCTTCTTGGCATCTATGAGCGCTTGTCCGATGTAATCCAGCGAAGCACTCACGCGATGTGTTAATCCCGCGTCCACTCCTGCTGAGTAGGTGACGATGTCGGGCAAATGGGCCTTCGAGTTAGTAGTAATGTCACCCGCCAGAATCGATGCGCTGTTCCGCTGATATCCGAAGGTTCCATGAGGAGAAACCCGCCCGCCGTACGTAAACGTTACGAAAGGACGGCCTCCCCACGCACCCGAGCCCAAGAAGTTTCTTTCGTCCCCTGTTGGAAAATGCACGTCCAGACCTAGCGCGAGTCCCGCTTTCTCGCCCTTCCAGACCTCATACTTCCCACGCAGAATTACATCGCCAATTCCCGACGCAGATCTTTGCTCGAAAAAGGTGGCTTGGCTCGGCGCAATGAAGTTCTCCCGGGCTGGGATCTGAGGATTAATCGGGTCGAACTGGTGCACACAGCACGGCGGTCTATCGGCGGCCGTCTCAAAACTGTTGATTACAGCAGAGGATGACATGCCCATTCGAACATCGAGGATAGGAATTGCAACCGAGAGGTCGAAACGATCTGTCACACCGAAAGTGGCGACAGCCGCAACTTGGTGCACTTTAAGATCGATACGGTTCTGTGTGGCGATCACGTCCTGCTGGAATACCGGTTCCCCGCTGGGCGTGCACGTAATAAATGGGTTGGGCGGCGAGCAGAGCTCATGCTCGGATTCGTGTTGAAACACGGTGCCAAAATTCTTCAGATTTACGTCGTCGACCTTGTCAAAATTGAAATACTGGTAGCTCACACCTAAGAACAGCCGGTGTTTACCGATGGTGTCGGCGCGTTCCGTCAGAATCGGACCAAAACTCTCGGTTTGCCGCGAAACCACGCCCAGCGACGGATTGAAGGAGAACGTAAACCCTGAGACTGGCGCGGTTAAAGGCAGTTGGCTTATCTGGGTGCCGATTTCAGAGTTCAGGGGCGAAAAACTCTGCAGTGCCGAACTGCTGAAATGAGCGGCATGGCTAAACCGCGCAGTGGAGAGCAAGGGACCGCCGTGGTCGGTGCCGACCAAACCTCCGGGACCGTACACTTGCGGAACCACGCAAATCAGGTCGCTGGAAAGCTGCGGTATGGTTGACGATTTTGTGGAATTCGCCGTCGGGCACGGCCCTTGTGCCAGGCACAAAGTAGAACCAAGTAAAACTAAAAGTATCCATAAAGCCCGAGGGTTGATGTGCGGCATCCGTCCTCCTCTTGAACGTTGCTCTATCGAATGGAATTTACAAGCCAGTTTCCCGGGGCACCCTGCAACTTTTTGAGCTGCATTACAACTGTCGCGGAATCCTTACCAGCTTTTCCGCTTGCAACGTAACTCAATGACTGAGTGAACTTTACTGTGGCCTGAGCGCCGTCGACTGTCGGCTCTCCAATCACGCGATAGTCCAAGCTAAGCGTGGAAGCGTGCTTGAAGAAATCACCGAGCGACTTCACTTGCTGCTTCGTCATTTCAGGCCAGATTTCCTGCAGTTGCCGAATATCACGGTCCTGGTACGCCTTCTGATATCGCGCCAAGACGTCCAGCACCGCTTTCTTTTCGTCCACGGCGGGAGGAATGGTGACCCGAGGTGGAGTCGCGCGCGCGACCTGGGTAGGACGATTGAGCTCGTCAATCTTTTTCTGCGCCTCTTCGAAATGACGACCGCTGGGATGATTTTGAATGTACGACCGCAAACTGGAAGCGTCGTTTTGGCTCGTGTGTTCCCATGCCAGGTCGTCGAGCCGGGCTGCCGCCCTGTCGTGATAGTTTCCGGAGGGATGTTTCCGCAGAAAGCCCTCCAGTGCTGCTGGATCGGTAGTGTTCTCCACCGCTCCCCACTCCAGCTTGCTCAAATTACTCTGCGCTTGTTGGGAGTACTTTCCGTTTGGATACTTTGCGAGGTACTCGTTGTAGTCCTCGGCGTTGTCGCTGCTGGTTGAGCGCGCCCAATACAAATCCTCCAGCTGCGTCTGCGCCGGCAGGCTGAAAATCCCATTAGGGTAGCGCTTTAGAAAGCTCTCTAGATTCTCCACGCTGTGGGAATCTTTCACTTGCTTCCAGTCGCTCTCCTCCGGATTAGGAGGAGGCGCAGGCGCGTTCGGGGTGGGAAGTTCACGCCTTAGCAAGTCACTGCGATTCAGTTCGACGCGACCACCCTCGGGAAAATCTCGTACGACTCTATCCGAGACCTGATTGTTCGCAATCACCTGGATCTCGTGGTTACCTGCGGGAACTTGAGCTGAGAAGGTTCCGCGCCGACTGATTTTGCCTTTCATTTGTTTGTCGACGAACACCTCGGCGCCAGCTTGGGCCGCGCGGATTTCCAATTGCGCGAGTGATTCGTGCTCAGGCGGAGCTTCCGCCGGCCCTTGCCGCGCACTATTCGGTATTAAAGAAAGTGCGACTGGACTGTTCTGATCAGGAGTCACGGTGATCAATTTAGTCAGCGGTTGAAAACCGGCAAGCTCTGCGTCAATTTCATAACTTCCTGGGGCGAGGCGCAGGTTGCAATTGGGTGTCACACATTCTTGATCGCCTCCCTTTACGCGAACCGTCGCTCCCGGAGGTGTACTACCGACCTGTAACCGCACTAACGAGGGAGCTGCTGACTTGTGAGTTGATCGCCACAGCAGTGGAGTGAGTATCGCCACAATGAGCGCCGATGCCGCAAGAATCACATACAGCTTTAAGGGCCGTTGTCTCACCTCGGCGGCAGGAATTTGGTCGATCTTCCGGGGCGCCGGTGAGAGAGAGGGCTTCGCGGCAACAGAATCGCGGGTGGCGGCTGGCACTCTCGTGACCGGTACCGCAGGCTTACTGCGAGTAATCTCGGTTACATTCTCTTGGGCAGCGGCTGGTTGCCCAGATCTTTCCGGCGGCGACGCTTTCGCTTTGCGCTGGCGCTCTTTTTCCCTGCGACTTCTTTCTTCGGCGTCGCGGCGCAGTCTCGCTTCTTCCTTAGCTTTTTCCTGGGCTAGCCGCTGCCGGGCTTCTTCTTCCTTCTTCCGCCGCTGCTCTTCCGCTTCTTCTTCTGCTTTCTTTCTTGCCGCGGCCTGCTCCAGCTTGCGCCGTTCCGCCTCTTGCTTTTGCTGGAGTTCCTGTCGCTGCTTCTCCTCTTGCCTGCGCTTTTCCTCTTGCAATCGCCGCTGCGCGGCTATGCGCTCCTGTTCTTCTTCTTGGCGCCTCTGGTTTTCTTCCCGCTCACGAATCGTGACCTGAACCGCACGCTTCATTTCCTCCAGGTGCGGATTTCCGGGGAACGCGTGCAGTCCTTCTTCGATCTTCTTAAGCGAGCCGGCGAAATCTCCGTGGGAACGCATCTGCTGCGCCAGATCCAGAATCTCAGCCAGCCTCTCGCGCCGTTCCTTAGCTTCTCTTTCATTCTGGGCCTCGTGCTCAATTTCATTCTTTCGCGCTAGAAGACGAGGCTCACCTGGATTGTTCCCGAGGCTCCGTTTGATTTCCTCAAGGGCGCGTGCAAGATCGCCCGCGTCGGCTAGGCGATTAACTTCCGCAAGTTGGTTGAGGATTGAAGCTTCCCGCTTCTGCTTTGTGACGCTTGCGCGCAGACTTGCGATTTCTGGGGAGTTTGGCCGCAGCTCCGCAGCAAGCTGAAGGAGCATCTCCGCGGCTGGTAAATCGCGGCCAATCGCCGACTCACACGCTCGGGTAAGCGCTGTGAACGCCTGTTGCGCGACTACTGGGTCGCCCCCAACCACCTGCGTGCATCGCCGGAGCAATTCTGCCCCTTGCTGCCAATAACCGGCACGAAACGCCTTTTCCGCTTCTGCGACAACGTGGACATTTTCTTCTCTTTTTTTGACAGCCTGGTTGTGCGCCTGGGCGATCGCGCTCACTTCGTTGTCACCGCCGAACTCCCTTTGTGCATCGGCCAGTAGAGCGGTGGCGCTATCGTAATTAAAGGATGTCAGCGCGTCCTGGATGCCTTTTAGCCACGCATTTTTGGCAGCGTTTTTC
>JBLNFC010000080.1:0-3829 GCA_050263355.1 Acidobacteriota bacterium | reverse complement strand
AGCCTTCATCCTTTCACTTTTCTGCGCCGGGCGAATTTAATGTAGCGAGAGAATGGTTGGAGTAAACTCTTTCGCCTCTCCGACGAGCAGTTCACGCCAGTTGAGAGCAGCATTCCCTGAGGCGAGTCTCACTTGAGCGGATCGGGCTATAGGCCCGCTTCAAGCCACCTGTGAGGAGAATCACATGAAGCGCAATTCTGTTCTGCTTTTTTCCCCGTCCGAAATAGATTTCGATTGGAGGTCCGATATGACAACGCATTCATCGACGTTTGCAATGCTCGCGACTCTATTAATTATCGGAACGATCCTTGCGGGAGTGGGGATGACGGCACCCCGCAAGCCAGGGGGCGGAAGCGGTTGGTCTGGCCCGGTCGCCATCTCCCCGGTATTGCAACCGGACCCGACGCGCGGTTCACAGTTGAACGACCTCGCTGTGAATGCAAACGGCATCGCCATCGCAGCCTGGGACCAATTCGGATACGCCAACGGGGGCTCCGCAAGTATTGGTGCAGCGGTGCAGTCGGGAGGCAAATGGAGTACACCGTTCACGATCTCGGGAACAACCGGATTTTCAATGTCTCCGAGAGTTGCGGTTGGGAGCGACGGAACCATGGCGGTGGGCTGGATCCATCAAGATGCGGCAGGAACGCAGAAGAGCATTCAGGTTGCGGTAAGAACGCCGACCGCGTCCGTGTGGACCACGAGCACTCTCGCGCAGGGGCCCGTCGGAGGAGTGTCCTTGACCGAATTCGTGCCTCTCGCAATCGACGCCAACGGAAATATCACCGCCGCATGGGACATCTGGAATGGTGCAATCCATCTCGTGCAGGCTGCGACCATGCTGAAAGGGAGTGGCTGGTCGTCACCTGTGACGCTGTCCGGAAGCGACGACGGCCTGTACACGAGCCTCGCGGTCAATGCGGCGGGTGATGCGGCAGTCGTCTACTCGTTCTCGCCGTACTCTAGCTATCTTTCTGGTACATGTGCGCGTTATGTATTCAGAAAGGGCACGACTGGAAACTGGAGCGCACCAGTTACCATATCCGAGACAATTCCCTCAACCGTGGGCTACGTCCAGTATCCGCAGGTTGCGCTGGACAAGAATGGTCTCGCAACAGTCATTTACATGGGTTACAGCGTCGAAGCTGTGCGCCAACTGGCGACTACCTCGTGGACGCAACCGCTGACAATCCTGAAGGGACCCGCAACGCTCTTCTCCGCTTATACGAGTGTGGATCTGGCCCTTGATCAGAACGGAAACTCAGTAGTTGCTGCGTCCATCTTTGATTCAACAATTAACGTCGACCGGGCTTCCGTATGGGTGACTCTCGGTACACCAGATGGCATGTGGACTCCTGAGCAGCGGATCACTGACCCTACAATTCCTATTGACGCGTATGCAACGCGGGTCGCGGTATCGCCCGATGGTTTACTTTCCATGGTTGGATGGATCGACCACTACCACGGCACGGTGCAGGTCTCTAAGCTGACGGCTGGGACCTGGGGGCCGCCCAATACGATTGGGAAGGGTACGGCCTGGGCATCCTTCCAGGAAGTACTTGGACTTGATGCCAGCTCCAGCACCATAGCACGCGCGATCTGGAAGAATGCGAAGATAGGGGTACAGATCATGGCGACAAGCTATGGTCAGTAAGAGATTGAGGCGAATGATCCAGGTGGATTTCTCTTTCAAGCGGTCATGAGCCCTTGCTTGACTCAATCCGGGTTCAACTGACAGAGCAAAAGCGTAACCGCAAAGAAGATCGAAGCCAACCGGCAAAACGGTAAGCGCTCCACTGGTCCACGAACGGAGCGGGGGAAACTCGCTGCAAGATTCAATGCGGTGACACTGGGGCTGTTCGCAAAGCATGTCGTCATTCCCATTTGTGATGGCCACGAAGCTGAAAGAGATTTTGAGTCTCTCCTCAATAGCATGCATGAAGACTTGCTACCGGTAGGAATGTTCGAAGCCTGGCTGGTTGTGAAAATTGCCGAGTGCATGTGGCGACTTCGCCGCGCCACTCGATGTGAGAGCGGTTCAGTACGTGAATTGGCCATCGGTGGTGATCATCGTGATGAGAACCAGGTGATCCTAGGACTAGCTTCTGAACTAGGCATCCTCGCGGCAGCTGAGGAGCAGCTTAGAAACTTTGGAACGCTTTCACAGGAGAGCTACGCAGAGGTTCTGCCATTTGTGGAAGAAGAAAGACAGAAACAGATCCAATCTGCTATCGGTGCAAAGCCCGTGCAGAGACAGTTCGACGATGGCCTGTTCTTGTCGTGCATCACGGATCGGAAGGAGTCCCTGGGCTCCATGTACAGAGCTTTCTCTCGCGTCGAAGGAGACCGCTCTGACGCACGCCTTGACCACCATGCTCTGCCACCCGTAGAGAATATGGACCGGATTCTCCGTTATGAAGAGAGAATGCACAGACAACTGGATTGGGCCTTGCAGAGACTCCTGGAGAGTCAGGAAAGACGAAAGACTTCGCAACTTGCTACCGGTTCACCTTTGTTCCGGCCGGCGGAAATTGCAAAACGAAGCCAATAAGTACCGTGTTTGCAATGCTAGCGTGCGTCTAGGCCTTAATTCGAGGATACCGCCTGGCGGTCCCGCTCGTGGGGTGTTGTAGGAGCCATAACCCGCGATTCATACTCCGGAGAATGCGCTCATGCGCGAATTGGCAATTTGCAGAGACTGCCTATTACGGTTTACGGTTGTGCTTGCTGGGTTGCACCCTGATTTCTGAACTGCAGCACCGGAGACCCGTGCCGGATTGATGGATCGAGAAAGGAAAACGTGAGGCGATCCCCGGCTTCGTTCGGATTGACGTCTTGCCGGGTGCCGTAATTCGTTGATCGAGACTCAGCTTCATTTGAGCTGACCCCCTCTCATTATCTCTCCAACTTCATTTGAAAGGACAATCACCTGCGGAAGAGACGGGAGAGTGGCAGGTCGGCAGCAGGAAATCGTGAGTACAGTGTGCTGTGACTCTGAAATCGGCATAGACTTTTCGAACTTCCTACGACGCTAGAAAAGGGCTTGTGAGTCCGGATGATCTCAGGCCCTTTTCCTTCTGAACAAAGCGAACAATCGCTCAAGACCCAGCACACTCTGCACCACAGCCCATAATGGCAGTAGAAACAGGTACGCCACAGCAATTGTCAATCGTGGAACAAGCCTGTGGATCATCGTCCGCATTTGGCCCTATAACAAACAGTTTCTCAAGAGGCAAGCGGGCCTTGCAATGCAGCCCACAAGACCAGAATGGAAATGGTCAAAAACAGGATTACCAACCCAATGGAGAGTTTTTGATCGCGGTTGAGATTCATAAACACGCCCCGTTGAAAGGCATTATCTCTGAAAGGAACACCCAACCATGCAAAACAGCGTGGACAGCGCACCAGCGTCGTCAACGGATGTTCACTGAAGAGGAATTACAGCAGTGCAACAAGAAAGCTAATTCGGGCGGCTCGCGTCGGGTCGGTAGCAAAATCGTGAGTACTTTGTGCTGTGTTTGAGAAAAGCGTGTAGGCTTTGAATGTGCGAGTCTTCAGAGTATCGAGTCGCCGCTTTATCTCAAATCATGATTTTAAAGGGCTGGAAGGACATCGCTAAGTACCTGGGCTGTGGGATACGCACGGTTCAGCGTTGGCAAGTGCTGGGATTGCCGGTGCGGAGACCCGCGCATCGGCGGCGCTCGGCTGTGGTGGCCGTGAGCGACGATCTAGACGCATGGCTGAGGAGCGAGCCTGGGCAAGCCGCCATCCACCACTCGTCAGAGCACAAGGGCGATGCCTCTCCGCGATTCAAATACCGAATTTTAAT
>JBLNFC010000079.1:0-2645 GCA_050263355.1 Acidobacteriota bacterium | reverse complement strand
CGAGTTGCGCGCCGGAACCGTGTGGATCAATTGCTACAACATCTTCGACGCGGCGCTGCCCTTTGGCGGATACAAGCAATCCGGATGGGGCCGCGAGATGGGTCACGAGGTGCTGGAGCAGTACACCGAAGTAAAGGCAGTCTGTACTCCAATGTAAGATCAATGCTGTGAGAGGGGCGCGGCGAATCCGCCGCGCCTTTTTCATTGGTCCAAAGAAGCTCTAGGCTACGTGCGCGTGTCTGAGACGTTCCCTTTGTTCGCGCTGTTCGTGTTCGTAGCCGATAGAAGCGAAATAGAGCACCCGGTCAAAGAAGCGTTCCAGCGAGTGCAGCAAATCCAATTCACCGATCAATTCCACAGGCTGCTCCACCAGGCCTTCGCCCTCCAGGAATTCCCAGAGATACTCTTTGGTGGAATTGACCGCCCACAGGAATGTGCTGAAGGAGACTCCCTGGCGCGCGCGCCGGATGCCTAATCCAACATAACGCTCTTCAATCTCGGACTCGGTTTTGGTCGTGAGCCACTCGCCAAGGTGGCAGTAGATTTCCTGCGAGCGCCTCTTCAACTCATCCGCCGGCACCTTTCTCAGAAGTTCCTGGCATTGTGGCGCCGTGCGCATTTTGCGCGCCAAGCCCTCTGACAGCACGTCCGCGTGGGTTTCGATGAGCTGCATCATCCTGACAGCGAACATGGCTCGCCTCCTCCTGTCGATGTGCGTCGACAGAGTCTACGTTCGGACATTACTCCCGTCGCTATTGTGTCGTCATCCCGAACTCAAGGCAGTGATGGGTCGCACAGGAGTGAGTGACCGCCACGGTGGGGCAGTCAACGAATCATTTCAGCGTTGCGCTTCGGCTCTCGCCAGAACCACCGCAGTTCCCGACGACATCGACTCGTAGTAGCTGACGAAGCGTCGAGTCTCAGCCGCCGAGTAAGGGTTCAAATTGTGCGCCCAGCGGAAGCCGATAGGCTGGTACCACAATTCAGCCGTCACCCGGAATGGTCCTCGCGCGCCCCCGCTGGCTACGGAATATCGCACCAGGTCTCCCGCATCCGTGAAGTTCGGATCGTCCGCGGCCTCCCCAATCACCGCAATGTCCTTGCCCGCAGTCTGCTTCTGAAAGCCGTGAGGCAGAAGACGATTGTCTTTCAGGTACCCCACCGCCGACAGCAATCCTGTGGTCACGTGGCCAGCCGAGTCCTGCATGATGTCTTCGTAGATCTCCACCTGGTCGCTGCTGTTGATCTCCCGGTAATGTGGCTCAAAGCGGCTGGGATCCGCGTCATTGTCGTTGCCCTGAATCGAGTCATCCGGATTCAGTGCCCCGGATTCAAAGATCTTGTCGTTATCGGAATCCGTGACCACCACGTGCAGCCATGCCCGGCGCGATGGGTACGCGGTCGGGACCTTGTGTCCCGTGAGGTTCTCGACCCACACATTCACCTGCAGACCGTTGGGAGTGGACGTGATCTCGCGGATCGTAAGTCGCGCAGATTGCGACTGCAGGAATTCGACTGTTTTGTCGGCAGCAGCGGAGAGTTCCGTTGGCAATGCCGCTACGCTGAGATCTTCGCGGTAAAGATTTAGCATTCGTTGCATAAAGAAGTTTGCGGCTACAAACGTATGCCGGCGAGCGCCCTGTCGTGGCGAGCCATATACGGCCGTGATCGGGATGGCGCCGTGCATCTCGGGCATATGACAGGATTGGCAACTGCTTTTGCGGGGATAGTCACTGTGCAGCCACTCCAGGTACGGCATCTGTTCTGGGAACTTGCCGACCTCCTTTCCGCCGCCTGCCAGCGCGCCCGTGTAGAGCGTGTGACAAGTGCCGCACACAGCCGAGTCCCGGATGTGAGTCGCCTGCGTGGGTCGAAACCCTCCTGTTGAACTGTCCATGATTTTCTGGTGTCCAGTCTGGATGGCAAACGGACCATATTCCGGACGGTTGTTTTTCGAATCTGCGGGATCGACCACGAATCCACCATTAAAGCTTTCGGGCGTTCCGCGTTTTTGCGGTCCAATCTGGTGGCACACCGAACAGGACACGCCGTCTTCGGCTTGCGCATTGCCCTTTTTATCCGCGTCGAACGGCAAACGCGAAAAGACCTCGCCTTTGCTGCCCTGCAGTTTCGCCTCATATCGGACGATAGGCATGTGGCATACGGAACACTCGTCCTCAATGCCAGCTTGCGATTCCGGATGGTCAATCGACTCGCGTCGCACGCTGGCCTGCCAATAGGGATCTCGCGAAGAATTGGCCATGATGCTGGCGCGCCAGTCGAGGCCGATTGAGACGTCTTCCCCCGTCGCAGTTCTTAATCCGTTATGACAGGCGACACAACGATCGGAAGTTTGAAAGCTGGGCTTCAACTCTGGGTATTGCCCTGCTCCGCGCATGACTTTCGCGGAGGAAATCAGGCAGGCTGCAACGGCGAAGGTGATTAACGATTTGTTTTTCATCACCAGCCTTCGTTCAGCCTTCCATCGCCCCAGTCCCAAAGGAGGTAAAACATCACCTGGATTTGCCTTCCCGAGGTGTTGTTCACAGGTACGCGTACCCCGAGGTCCCCGCGTATGTGCTGTCTGCGGCTGATGGTGACTTGCATTTGCGGCAAGACGTCCCAGTCTGCTTTAGCCCCCGTTG
>JBLNFC010000078.1:0-12825 GCA_050263355.1 Acidobacteriota bacterium | reverse complement strand
TCCACGTTCACCCTCAACTGGAGCAGCAACTTAATCCGCAGCCATCTCCTGCAGCTGCTCCGCATTTTGGCCACGAAGCTGCGTTTCGAGAGCCGCAAGTTGAGCCTCGATTTCCTCCACCGCTTTGCGCTTGCGGATGATCTCCTCCCGATAACGGCGCAGGAAATAATCGATCGTCTCAACACGAATCCTGATCGAGCCCGAAGGCTTGTTCTCGTCAAGATCCTTGAAACAGAAGTACGGTGTGCCCGACTTCTCGATGATGCCTTCGATCACGCCATAGATCGGCGCATCGTGTCCGCACTTGAAGCTGGAGATCTCGAGCGCCACCAGGTTGGGATGACGAGCCGTAAACTTCGCCGCCCATACCTTGTGATTCGTACTGCACGAGTAGGAGTTTTTCCAGGCATCGGAGATATCGAGGGGACTGCTGACTAGCCCGGCCCGCACTTCGTCCCCAAAGAGTCGCTCCAGCAGGTCTTCATCGGTCGGCAGGGTGTTCTGCGAGAACACGGGATAGCCCAACTTCTGGAACTCTTCCATGATCTCGTGATTCAAGCCGGGATCGTGGTGATACGGACGACCGAGCATCACGATGCCGATTCGGTCTTCACGCTCCAGTTGATCGAGCACCTCGCGGGCGCGTTTCTTGATGCTGGTCTCATAGTCCTTCAAGCATTGGAAGCCCACTTCGACGGCACGATCATTTTCTTCCTGCGAGAGTCCGAGTAGAGGCTGCCAAGCCTGCAGCATCTGGTGCGCAAAAAGCTTGCGGTCGGCGAAGTTCAGGATTGGATCGAGATACTTCACATTGTGCTCGGCAAAGACATCGTTTTCCTTGGTGAAAGCTGCTTTCACGGTCTCAGGTGTAGCAGTAACCGTTGGGCAGGCGTTCGTACCCACAATCTTCATCAGTGGCGAATGCAGCACGTCGTACATGGGGAAGAAGATCACGTTCAGCGGTTTCTTGCGGTGCTTCTCCTGGATCAGGTTGTAAACGTGCGAAATGCCGATCTTCGCCGGGAAACAAGGATCGATCGCGCCACGGCTGGCACCCGCACGATACAGTTCGGAAGTTGTGTAATCGGAGTAGATGATGTTCTCCGGCTGAATTCCGAGACTCTCGAGATAACCATTAAACAGCGGCGCATAAGTGTAGATGTTAAGCACGCGTGGTATGCCAATGCGCAGGCTCTTGCGATTTTGCATGAGAGCGATCCGCTCTTTGGCAGACTTCGTCCAGGCTCGCGTCGGGACCGGATCGGCAACGCTCTTCGGGCTGCGCGGGCGGAAGACTTCTTTCGAAGCCATGTCCACGAAATTCGGGTGCTGATCCTTAATGTGATCGAGACCAGCCTTAATGTTCTTCATCTCGTTGACATCTTCGACCGTTCCCTTTTCGCAGGTGGCAATGATGAGGCGCTGCTCGCCTTGCATCAGCGGCACTTTGGTGACCTTCTTGATGGGAACAAAACTGGTGTCGGGCTTCGGAGTGTCCGCCGTTTTGATGTCGATAAAAGTGCGCAGACAATTGTTTTTGCAGAAATTGCAGCGCGTGTTCTCGTTACGCGTGGTGCGGTACTCGATTTTACGAACAGCTTCAAGACCCACGAAGCTGGTCTGGAGTCCGTTCCGCCACAGGCGCAAAGATTCTTGCGCTGCGCCGATTGCGCCCGATTCGCCACAATGCTCGTGAACGATGATTTCCGGACGCTTGCCTGCTGCCCGGAAACTGCTATGGATGAAATCCACTTCGGCTTTGACGACCGCAAGATTATTTTGTGTTCCCCCCTGTAGCACGAATCGGGACCCAAGTGCCGCGAGGTTGGGAATGCTGGCCACGTACAGAAACACGTTCTTAGGCAGAACGGCTGCAAGGCCAGCGAGAATTTCTTCCGCCCGCCAGCCCTGGCGCTGGAAGTTCACGATGTCGGATTGCATGAACACCGCGCATCCATAACCGAATACGGGCATGGCATTGGCTGAAAAGGCCAAATCCGCGTACTCCTCAACTTTCAACCCGAAGCCTTCGGCCGTCGACTGCAGGAAGTACCCGTTCCCCGCCGAGCACTGGGTATTGAGCTTGAAATCTTTGACCCGGCCGTTGTGCAGGATGATCAGCTTGATGTCCTGCCCACCCACGTCGACAATGACGTGTGGATCATCGTAGAACTTCAGAGCCGACTCGGTGTGCGCGACCGTCTCAACCAGCGCGACGTCGGCCTTCAAAACATCCTTCAGAATGTCTTTCGCGTACCCGGTGGTCGCGACACCCAGAACTTCCAATTTGGCATTCTGCGCCTCTACCTGGCCACGCAGGTTTTCGAACATCTCGATCGTGTCCTGGATCGGGTTGCCGTTGGAAAGCTGGTAGGCCTTGCACAGGATGTCGCCATTTTCGTTCAGCAGAACAGCTTTGGTCGACGTCGATCCACCATCCACTCCAACGAAACCGGCAACAGTCTGGTTCTTCTGGAAGGTAGCCGGAACAAATTTCTTACGGCGATATTGCACTCGGAAATCTTCCAGTTCTGCTGGATTGCTGACCAGTCCCTTGGCTCCCGACTTGGCCTTCTCTTCCTGCCGCCCGAAGTCGATGTAGTGAACCAGTTGATCCATACCGCGGTAGCAGCCGATGCAGTCTTCTTCGCCCTTGCCGAACTCGATTGCACCCAGCGCAGCAAAGTATTGGGCATTTTGGGGAACCTTGATCAACTCCTCCGGCTTGGCACCATCTGGAATCTGAACTTTGCGTTCCTGCCACATGCGCGGGATATTCGCCTGCCAGGCTTCGCGCATGCCGCGAATGAACGAATTCGGTCCTCCCAGCAACAGCACGTGCGGCCGTAGTGTGTGGCCGCGTGTTAGAACACTGAGATTTTGCAGAACGATCGCCTCGAACAACGATGCCATCAGCTCATCTGGAGGCGTACCTACCTTTTGCAGGCTGTTGATGTCCGTCTCGGCGAAGACACCGCACTTCCCTGCTACCTTATGCAACTTGATACCGTGATAACCCTGCTCGCAGAGTTCGTCGCCAGGGATCTTGAGCTTCCCATTGATCTTGTCAATGACGGCGCCCGTTCCGCCGGCGCACTTGTCGTTCATCGAGGGGATCTTTTTCTTCCGCCCGCTTTCCTCGTCGTCTTTGAAAACGATGATCTTGGCGTCCTGCCCACCCAGTTCAATGACGGAATACACTTCCGGATGAAGCTTCTCAACCGCCAGCGAAACAGCCGTCACTTCCTGGACAAACTTCGCGCCAATTTGATCGGCGATACCGCCACCGCCCGAGCCCGTCATGAACATGCGGGTGTTGTGCTTGCTCACGCCCACTTCAGTCTCGATGCGTTTCAGGAACTCCAGCGTCTTTTCGGGTTGCTTGGTCTCGTGACGCTGGTAGTCCTGCCAAAGGATTTCATCTTTCGCCGCGTCAAGAACCACGGCTTTTACGGTGGTGGAACCCACATCGAGTCCGACCATGAACTGCGTTTGGTGGTCGTGCATCATCGTCTCCGGTCAGTGTGAAACAAGGAAAGTCGCGCCGGGCGGGAGGAGCGCCCACCCGGCAGAGTCACCATTTACTTAGGCCACGTCGGGAAGCGCAACTCCCGAAACCCGCGAGCGCCGCACGAACTTCGATCGCGAGTTCATCCGATCGTTCACGTGCAGGATGAACTGCGCCGCGGTCCCCGCAATCCCCTCGCGATGGGGAACGTGATAGAAGGGCCGCTTGAGTTCCGGATGCTCCGCGATGTATTCGCGAATGTCGTTCAGGCTCTTACCTGTCGACTTCAGACACTCCTCGAACTCGGCTTTGGCTTTGACCTTCGCCTCGCCGAGGGCCATCTGAACGCGGCTGTGGGCATTCACTTCCCCTTCACCGGACGTTTCGATGGGCAGGAAGATCATGTCTTTGAATTTGTTCACGACGGCCGACTGGACGCCATCGGACTGTGATGAAGGCATGCAGCCAAATGGTTTCAGCGCCAGCACCATGTGGCAGAGGTGATGCACCGTGTAGTAAACGTTCTTGCCGACTTCCAGGTGCCCTTCTCCACCGCGAGCAAACTGGTTATAGAAGGGATGTGCCATTTCGGCGAGTTCGTTCTGCGGAACGAGGTGGTGAGTGATGCCACCGAGGTGCTTGATGGTCCGGTGATAGAAGTAATTCCACATCTTCTCGCCTACGCCGATCCCCATCAGCTTCTTGCGAAGCCCTAGATCGTTGGCCATGTGCTTCTTGAGTTCGTACCACTTTGGATTCCGATACGGGCGATTCACCGGCCACTTCTCCTTAGCGTGAGCCTTGGCCTGGTACATGAGATACGCCACCCAAGTTGCAATTGGCTCGACCATTACCTGGGCGCCTTCGCGTTCCAGGAAGTCGAACATGTGGAAGTTGCCGTCACCCTCCGTAAGTTGCGCCCAGAATTCGCCCGTAATTTTTACAACCGGCTTCACACGGGTGCGGTCCACCTCAATGGTGTTCAGCTTGTTGGCGGCCGTATCCAGCGCATTCAGATAATCTTTGCCCCACATGTGCTCGTGCCACTTGCCAAACACATTAAACGTATTTCGTAGGACCTTGTTGCTCTTGAACTTGGGCTTTGCCCAGTCGGGCGCGCGCTCTTCAATTTCAAATGATTTCCGGTTTCTCAGATCGTCGCACAGCCCGTCGACAGCCTCTCGAAAGACTTGCTCCGTCTGGCCCTTGCTGACTTCAAACGGCCTGATTTGATAAATCAGATCGTTCAGCACGTCGCCCATGTGCATGGCATTCAACATGCCGAAACCGAAGTCGATGGTGAATTTTAGTCCTGGCTCGCCGGACGCGGCCTTAATGCCGTCGCTGTCTTTGAAGAGCAAGACGCGGAAGCCATCGAATCCGGCATTCTGCAGAGCGAAGCGGTACTCTGCTTCGTACATCCCGAAACGGCAGGGGCCGCACGATCCCGCCGTAAAGAAGACGTAATTATCGAGGATCTGCTGCCGCGGGATCCCCTCTTTCTCCAAAAACTGCAGGTACTGGACCAGATTGCCCACCGTGAAGTAGGTAGGATTGCACTGGCCGTTATTTCCATATTCTTTGCCGAGTTGGAACGCGGCGACATCAGGAACCGGCAACTTCTCGCAGCGGTAACCACAGCCCTGGAAGACCGCGCGAATCAGGTCTTCATGCTTCCACGTGAATCCCCCGAACAGAATGGTTACACGGTTGCGCTCCTCGGCGGTAAACGCCCGCTCTATCGGGCGATGAAAATGGGTAGGCTGATCCAGCCCAGCAATTTTGCGCAGTCGCATGCGTTCCGCTTCCAGGCGCTGCTTGATTTCGAGATCATCTTCAATGTGTACCAGTTTCGTCGCCATTACGATCCTCCGGCGTAGACGTGTTTCTGCTCGCAGAAATCACGGATGGAGTGTTTGGACAAGGCGAACGGCGTGAGTGCCATCCGAGGAGAGCGGGGACTAGCGGAAATAACGGGCGCTCCGAGACGCAAATCCGAGAAGGCTCGCGTGGGCTTCGGAGTCGGATACAAACTCACCGGAAACTCCTTGGGGCCGTGGTAAGGAGAGTCGATGTCGTGCGCCGGCAAAAGAACGCTGAGGCGAACTTACAGACGCGGGTCAGAGCAAAGTTAAAAGAGTCGTCCCGCTTCGCGTTCGGGAGGACCCCCGAGCTGAGTTACTCTTCAGCTCACTTTTCATTTCTCAAGCTAAGCTGCCGTTTACCCCTTCATCAGTGCAGCCCGCTAGCCGACTAAAAACTGGGCTACCGTTGTAGCAAAAATCCACATTGTGATTCAAGCCAAGAAACAATCTATAACAACGACGTTTTGTTTCATTGCTTTGCGCGACTTTCAATTCGGCTATTCGCGGATCTCTCGAATTTCAGGTGTTTCAAAACGCAACAGTAGATGAAAGTCGGCAAATGGGGTTGCACAAGTTTAAATTGTAAATTGATAATTTCCCTTCTGCCTCGCGATTATGACGGTGCGTTCTTGTCGCCCTACGCATTGGGCGTACCCGTTGCAAACGCGTCATCTGTTTCACGTACGCCTCTGCGTCGCATCTTGAACTCTCCCCTTCCACATACCCCCTTTGCCGCGCCAATACTGAATCGCTGAATGAACAGTTGCTCCCAAGTAAAAGATTGCAATGAAGGGCAAGCAGGGCGCAAAGCACAAAGACCGCCCGTACAAACGTAGAGTGGGAACAAAAGCCAAGCTCATCAGTACCCATGCGCTTAAGCCAAGAATGGAAGCGGCGCCTCCACGAAACAGCAGCACAATCGGCAAGAGAAGAGTCACGAACATCGCAACGAAGGTAAGCCCAAGCAGCAAAACAGAATGCCTCAGCTGAGTGAATGCACTACGTGAAATCATCGCCCCGATGTCGCGCCAACTGCGATACTCCCGAATGCTCCTGGATTTTCGCGTACTCCCCAGCCATAGCCTCCCGCCTCTCTGCTTAACGGCTCGAGCCAACGCACAATCATCGATCAGTTCTCCGCGAATCGCCTCGATGCCGCCGATCTCTTTCAATGCCTGGGATCTAACCAGAATGCAGCCTCCGGCGGCGGCTGCGGTCCGGCGCTCTGGGTTTTGAACCCACTCCGGCGGATAAAGCATGAAAAAGAAAAAGACGAAGGCGGGAACCAGTGCACGCTCAGCGAACGTTTCACATCGCAGCTCCACCATCAGAGAGACAAGGTCGTAACGGCCGCCCTCGGCCCGCGCGACCAACTGTGCGACAGCACTCGTGTCATGGGCTATGTCGGCATCTGTCAGCAGATAATAGTCAGGATTCCAGGTGCCGGCCTGGCGCACGCCTTGAGCAACCGCCCACAGCTTTCCGGTCCAGCCAGGTGGCCGCGGCCCTGCTTCGACCATTGTGAGGCGCTTCGCTTCGCCTAGGCTTTCAGCCACCTCTTGCGCTACGGCAGGCGTGCGGTCGGAGCTCTCGTCATCCACCAGAAAAGCTTGGAGCGGATAATCCTGAGCAATAAGGGACCGAATGGCTTTGCCGACTACTGGCGCTTCGTTCCGGGCGGGAATGATTGCGGCAACTCGCTTTGGCTTAAGCTCGGAGAAGGCGATTGTTTCTGGTTGGCGCGCCAGCCAGAATTGGCCACGCCCCAGCAGGAGATAGCACCAGATGGCGAGAGGGACGGCTCCCAGCATCTCCGCAGTCATGCTCGGATCACGTGCGCTTGCCGCTCTTGGAAAGACGTACTCGACTCCGCGGCTTTTGCCGCTTTGTGCCAGGAAAGCGAAATTCGTGGCGCTTAAGGTCAACGCGACGACCTCGAAATCCCACTCCTTCGGCTTGCAAACGCAGTCTCTGTTCTACGGCATAGTCGCCACGCAATTTAATCTCACCGCCCGACCCGAGGACGCGATGCCAAGGCAAGCCCACCGAGGAGCGCAGGGTCGCGACAACCTGTCTGGCGTGGCGGGGATACCCGGCAGCTTTTGCTACTCCGCCATAGGTGGCCACATTCCCGGCAGGAATAGATCGAATGGCTGAGAGGATTTTCTCCCGGATGGAGTTTGTAGCTCGCTTGGATGCTTTCTTCGTGTTCATTACTAAGGACTACCGCCGACTGTCCTGATACAACACTCGTAGCAGGCTACCATCCAATCCAACCACGTCGAATCAGCCAGAGCGAACCAATGGAGACAAGTACCCACAGGGCGACGCCCTGCAGTAGCGGGCGAGGTCCAACTTTCTTAAGAGGTTCAGTTGAGATACCACTTCCGATCAGGAAAAGGGTCGCCGTAAGCCCAACCTTCGCAATCTTGGTCAATACGCTGTAGACCGGAGCGCCCGGACCAACATAGGTGCTGCAAACGGTCGCGAGACAAAAAAGCGCGATGAACCAGGGCCACTGGATACGCGCCTTGGCGTGGCGAATCACTGCAGTGCCGACCGTCATAGGGACGATCCACAGCGCGCGCGCCAACTTCACGGTTGTGCCCACTGCTAAGGCCACTGCACCGTATTTTGCGGCAGCTCCCACGACTGAACTAGTGTCGTGGATCGCCAATGCCGCCCAGAGGCCGAATTGAGTCTGCGTAAGACCGAGTCCCACCCCTATCGCGGGGAACAGGAGGAGTGCAATGGAGTTGAGCAGAAAAACGGTGGCTAAAGACACGGCCATCTGTTCATCGGTGGCCTCGCTGACTGGACCTACTGCGGCGATCGCACTTCCCCCACAGATTGCTGTCCCGATCGAGATCAGAAATGCAGACGTCTTCTGAACATTGAACAAACTGCCAAGCGCAGTACCCATGAGCATGGCAAAGGTGATGCTTAGCAGGGTGTAGATGAAGCCATTGCGCCCCGCCCTCAGCACGTCGTGGAGATTCATCCCGAACCCGAGTCCCACAACCGAGCCCTGAAGAAGGTATTTCGACAGGACTCGCGAACTAGCCGCATAGGGATGACGGAAGATCAGTCCGAACGCTAGCCCCAGGGTAAGGGCAAAAGGCGGCGACACAAAGCTGCTGGCAGCGAGAATCAGGCCCGCTAAGAAGACAATTTTGGGGATCATTCGGCGGGTCAACCGATGCTCGAGAAACACACCGGTTAACTCACGATTATAGGGTGTTCGCGCCTGGGCTCAAACACCTTTCGCGCAGAATCCTCCCGCTACGAAAAGCAGATCCTGCATGGCAAAAAATCGGGTCTTCCTGAGTTGGCGCAGCGACCTGACTTGCAGAATTGCCAAGCGAGCAAAATTAGGCTGCCACTCCCTTTTTGAATGAGTTCACGGCCTGCTCGACCGTCTCATGAACTTCGAAAACCGTGACTAGCTTCGTGACCTGCAGCAAGTCGCCGACTCTCTTCGTCAGGCTAGCCAGGCGAATAGCGCCACCCGAATTTTGAGCAGTCGTGTAGAGTGCCACCAAGGTGCCAAGCCCGCCGCTATCGATGTAGCTGACGCCACCGAGGTTAAGCACTATCTCTTTGTTCATCAGAAGTAAGCTGCGAACTGCATCTCGCAGGCTGGCCGATTCCTCTCCGAATACTAGCCGGCCATCGCAGTCCACCACTGCTACGCCGTTCACCGTACGGTTACTGATACTCAGTTGCACAAGGCCTCCCGAAATCTCTCGGCAAAGAGCGTACCGCGCCTGACGCCACTCTGCAAGAGCAGAGAGCCCGATTCTTAGGCGTTCCACGGCGTTCGCCGGTATCACGTATAATCGGGCTTTCCATGAGCTATCAGGTCCTGGCGCGCAAGTACCGCCCCCAGAAATTCTCCGAGGTTATCGGACAAGAGCACGTTACCCAAACCCTGAAGAATGCCATCGAGCAGGGGCGGACCGCGCACGGATATATCTTCAGCGGTCACCGGGGAATCGGAAAAACCACAGTCGCTCGCATACTCGCCATGGCCCTGAACTGTCGCTCCACGGATCACCCCGTCCCAGAGCCCTGCGGGGTGTGTGATTCCTGCACTGAAATCCGGGCCGGAAATTCGGTAGATGTCATCGAAATCGATGCGGCAACGAACCGCGGAATTGATGAGATTCGCGAGCTTCGGGAAGCCGCCCGATATCGTCCGGCCAGGGATCGTTTTAAGATTTACATCCTCGACGAAGCCCACCAGATCACCGATGCCGCCTTCAATGCGCTTTTGAAAACGCTCGAGGAACCGCCTGCGCATGTTGTGTTCATGCTGGCGACTACGCAGCCCGAAGACATCCCTCAAACCATCCGCTCGCGCTGCCAGCACTTCAGTTCTCGGCCGGTACGCTTCGAGCAGATTTTGCAGCAGCTCAAAGATCTCGCGGCCAAAGAAAACGTGCAGGCGGATGAGGACGCCTTGGCGCTGCTGGCAGAAGCAGGTGACGGCTCCATGCGGGACGCCCTCTCGATCATGGATCAAGCGATTGCCTCTTCCGATGGACGGCTTACGCCGGACGCGGTTCGCCAGCTCGTGGGCGCGGTCACATCCAGCGTGCTGGAAGACGTAATGCAGGCGGTTTCGCGTGGATCGAGCGAAGAAGTACTCCGTACGCTGGACAGGTTGGTAAGCGAAGGCCATAGCCCCACTCACTTTGCCCGTCAGATGGTTCGTTTCGTCCGCAATGCGATTGTGGCCAAGGTTGCCGGACCCGACTCTTCTCTGCTTCAGATTTCCAGCGATGAGCGAGCACGTGTGGCGAGAGTAGCAGAGCTGTTTTCCGAGGAAGACCTGGCGCGGCATCTGCAGATTATGCTCCGCACGCATAGCGAACTGGGTTACAAGCACGAGCAGCGATTCCATTTGGAATTGGGGCTCTTGAAGATGGCACATGCCCAGCGCCTGCTCCCCCTTGAGCAGTTGCTCAGCGAAGCTGCGGCGCAGGTCAACTCGCCGCCGCGGCCGCAAGGTACAGCTCCTGTAAGGACATGGGCCGAGAGCCGGCGCACAACTTCCGATCCCGGAACAGCAACGCGCTCGAACTATGTTTCCCCCTTCGCGGCAGATTCCGCGCGCAAAGGTACGCCCAAGGCAGAAATAGCAAGCGAGCCGGGAAACCAGGCGGGTCCCCGTTTGGTTGCGACTGCTTCCGCTAATGCCGTCGTGATGGGCGCCACCGCCCCCGCGCCTGCCGTTTTGAATGTGCCAGAGATTGCGACTGGACCAGAACCGGTGGCCGTCGCGGAGGAACGCGCGATCCCGGAGTCGGTGCCCGTTAACTCCGATGTATCGGCGCTTCGTAACTCTATCCTCAACGCGGTAGCAGACGCGGGTCACCGAATGGTGACCTCGATGCTGGAGTCCGGCGAATGGCGAGTAGAAGGCAACGAACTGCAGATCAAAGTTGCGGCATCGCCAACCGTGATTGACATGTCGCTAGGCGCGGAGGCCAAGCGCGTCATCGTGGCAGCAGCCAGCGGTGTACTGGGGAAGCCCGCGAGGCTGAACGTAATATCCGGGGGAACAGCGCAAAATTCGTCGCCCGCTACGCGCAGCAACGGATCCGGCCGCGGGCGGGCCGAACAGGAACCTGTGGTTCAGCGCATGCGCGAGAAATTCGGCGCCGAGATCAGGACCATCATTGATTATCGAGACAAGCGGTAAGAATTCTAGGAAAAGATTGCTATGGGTGGATTCAATCTCCAGGAAATGATTGCGCAAGCGCGGAAACAGTATGACGTTCTGCAAAAGAAAATGCAGGAGACCATCGTAGATGCTTCTGCAGGCGGCGGCAGTGTGAACGTCAAGATGGATGGGCGTAAGAATCTGCTTTCCATCAAGATCGATCCCGAGGTCGTAAAGTCCGGAGACATCGAAATGCTGCAGGATCTGGTTACCGCAGCTGTCAATGAGGCCGCCAGAAAGATCGATGAGTCAATGCAGTCGGCGATGGGCGGAATGCTCGGCGGCATGGGAATTCCGGGTCTGTGATTCGGTCGCTTGCAGCACTGCAACTTCGAATCGCGAAATCGTTAGATTTACGAAAACAGGAAAATGTCTAAATTTGCCGAGCCCATGACGCGGCTCATTGACGAGCTAAAGAAGCTCCCTGGAATCGGAAGCAAGAGCGCTCAGCGGCTGGCCTTTCACATCCTGCGCTCCAGCGATGCCGACGCGGAAGCGCTGGCGGGCGCCGTACGTGATGTCAAAGCGAACCTCAGGCTGTGTTCCATTTGCAATAACATCACCGATATCGACCCTTGCACCTACTGCAGCAGTGCCACCCGTAATCAGCGGCTGGTCTGTGTTGTTGAGGAACCCACGAACATTGCGGCGATCGAAAAAACACGACATTTCAATGGCGCTTACCACGTGCTGCACGGCTCTATCTCGCCCTTGCATGGAGTAGGCCCTGAACAGTTGCGTATCGGCAATCTGGCGCGACGGGTAGATTCGGGAGAGGTGGACGAGATAATCATTGCGACGAACCCCACCGTCGAAGGCGAAGCGACGGCTGTTTACTTGTCAGGCCAACTAAAGCGGCCGGGAATGAAGATAACCCGCATAGCCATGGGCATTCCGGTCGGCAGCGACATCGAATACGCTGACGAAATCACGATGCTGAAGGCCATGGAAGGACGTCGCGAACTGTAGGTCTCATCTCCGTCCACGGCCTCGAGCGGCATAATACTGCTCTTCTTCGCGGCCGATTGGCTGACTAGCTCCTTTCCCCACGCGTTCATATCACTCCAAATTGTGCAACGTTTTGAACAGATTTAGGGCCACGCCCTGTCAATTTATCGAGCGATGGGCAACGTACATAGGCTTCCATTTCAAATACTTAAGCTCTATTTTCGAAGTATCGTCTCATAGTTGGACAATTGGCAGGGGTATTGCTCCTGGAGGAGAGTCGGCAGTTTCGCTCCTCAAGTTTTCGGCTGCTGCGAAGGCAGTGCATACCGGGAAACCGGACCAGCCAAAATCGGGACTGGGTGCACTCCAGCACAGCCTGCGCCGCTTCGGGATGTAACCGCATCCCACCCGACGCTGGACAAACCGGGCTTACCAGCCCGGTTTTCTTTTTGCCTCTCACTCTTGTATCGACACTATCCTGCGTTTATGGTTCATGTGCCATTCCTGGCATCGAAGCTTGTCATGAACCTTCTCCTTCTAGGCAGCGGCAGAACCGGCTCTATGGTGGCCGACGTCGCTGCCCAGCGTAAGCACCATGTGCGGGTACTGCGCTCGGCTGACAATCCGCAGGCCTCGGCGCTCACTCCCGAAACTCTGCGCGATTTCAACGTGGTCCTTGACTTCACCACGCCCGACGCCGTGATGGGCAACATCATTGCGTGTGTAAATGCGGGTGCCAGCATGGTGGTGGGCACAACCGCGTGGTATGACGAAAT
>JBLNFC010000077.1:0-3041 GCA_050263355.1 Acidobacteriota bacterium | reverse complement strand
ATGGTCTTCTGCGTGATCTCCCGGTATCACGGTGGCGCGTACGTGGTCTTCTCCAGCGCTTTGAATGAAGGCCTGGAAGTCGCCGCCCTGGAAGGAACCTACGCTTCGGTGATTGGTGGCGCTCCGGCAGCAGCAGTCGTTTTCGCTACCGAGGTTGAGGCACGGGCACGAAAAGATGTACGTCTAACCCAGTTAACGGAGGCGATCGCTCGGGCCGAAGGGGCAGAGAAGGGTCGGCTGCGCGCGAAGTGGAACGAACTTTTCCAGGTTATTCACTCCGAGAAGCTTGGTGAGGTGGCGAATGAGTTCGACCGTATCCACAGTGTGCATCGAGCTCTTAGCGTGGGCGCCCTGCACCATATTATTCCCCCTTCCAAGCTCAGACCCTATCTCATTCATGCTGTGGAACGAGGCATCACACGTGAAGAGGAATCTGCAACTCAGAGAGCGGACGCAAAGATTTCAATATTCAAAGACATGGAGCGTCTCGCAGCTGTGCGGGCATCGTGATGAATATTTTTTGGCTACAGCAAGCGGAACGCGATGTACCTGTGGACGACCAGTGGCTCACGCCAGATGAACTGAATCGTCTCCGTGGCATGGGCTTTCCGCAGCGCCGCCGTGACTGGAGGCTTGGGCGCTGGACCGCGAAATGCGCGGTTGCGAGCTACCTGGAATGGCCCAGTAGGCACGATATTCTTACACACATCGAAGTGCGAACTGCTCCATCCGGGGCGCCTGAGGTGCTGATTCAAGGAACGCCCGGTCCCGTCGTTATCTCTCTCAGTCACCGGGTTGGGGTTGCGATCTGCGCGGTTGCGTCAACTGGTGCCGTTCTGGGCTGCGATCTGGAAAAAGTTGAACCTCGTTCCCAAGCTTTCATCTCTGACTACTTCACTGCGGAAGAACAAAGTCTACTCGGAACCAGTCCTGCCGCTGACCAGCACCTGCTTGTAGCTTTGCTATGGAGTGCGAAAGAGAGCGCATTGAAAGCGCTAGGAGTAGGACTACGTGCCAGCACGCACTCTGCGGTCGTTACACCAGATGACGTATCGCCAAAGAAGAATGCACTTGACTGCCTGAAGCACTCAAGCTGCGGTTGCTGCGTTGATGATTCTCCTTGGCAGTCGTTGTGTGTACGTTGCGTGGAGGGTGGAATCTTTTATGGATGGTGGAAACACTCGGGGGAGTTGTTGCGGACAATCGTGTCCGCTCCGCCCTCGCGCCAGCCGCTATCGCTGGCGTTGCCATTGAATGTGTTTTCCGAAACGACTCTGGAGTATCTGCGCATGGCACGAACCAAAGCTTTGGCTGGCGGTTGTCATCGTTCGTTTCATTAGGAGCCTCCCATGAACCGATGCAATATTTACCAAAGCACCGTGGCACTCTCGGCGCTCCCTATTTTGTTTATCCTGCTTTTTGTTTTCCGCTATTGGCCCACCATGGCCTGGGCAACACTCGGGATCGTAGCGATCGTGATTACAACATTTGTCGCAAATGTCCTGTATGCCCTCGTTTGGCTGCAGTTGGGATATTCGACGCACGACAAAAATGTTAAGACACTTAGCAACAAGTTCCGTCACACTCCCCAGCGTTTGAGGGCCTTATTCCATTCCGGAATGCTGCGGCACCGATAGGCTCCCTCTCTTCCCCGGTTTCAGCAGCCTTTCGAGAGAACGCGATTGCGGAAGGTGGCGGAACACACGAGCCTCGAAGTATCCGTCGGATAGAGCCGCCCTATCCAGTCCTGTATTTCCGAACGGGGGGGACATAGGAGCAATCCGTCGGTTAGCCGAGATGAGTAGAGGCAATTAATTGCATTTGCTCTCAGCGCTGGGCAATTAACAAAGCCATTTCTGCATCATTTACTGCACTTTGGTTTGACGCGTGCTTTTCACCTGTGCCCAGCTCCAAGCACTTGAGTCAAGCTGGTAAACCCGAATTATTTTTTGGCAAGCTTGTCGGCAGGATGCGAGAGTTCCGCCCGAAGCTTGGCTGATTTGTCGGTCTCCTTGAGGGCGTCATACACCGCGAGCAGATCACCGCGAGCCATCTGCAGCCAGTGTTCCGGCGCACTGGGCTGTTTCATCAGGATTTCGTAGCCGGAGCGACTTTCGGTTTCCGCATCGTGGAGTCGCTGTTCAAGGACGAGAGCATGCCCCAGCCGGATCCGTGCGATCCCCACGTTCAAGTGCTCGGGTGACAGCGTTTGCTTGTACATCGCGATGGCCTCTCGGTAGAGGCGCTCCGCTTCACCATAGTTCTTGCGATCGATGTAAACGCCTGCCAGATTGCTCACAGCTATGCCGATGTAATAATGCTTTCCCGCATAAACTGACTTGTAGATGTCCGCCATGCGGCTAAAATCGGCTTCTGCTTCATTCAGCTTTCCCTGCTGCTGCGCGATTTTTCCAAGTTCGTTAAGTGTTCCGGCAACCCGGGGATGCACTTTGCCATAAACTTGTTCCTCGATGCTAAGCGCCTCCTGCAACAGCCCGGCAGCTTCGTCACTCTTCTTCTCCGTTACTAAAGTGCGGCCAAGAATGGTCAGTGCCGAGGCAGTCGCCGGATGACTCATACCATAGAATGACTGAATGATGTTGAGTGCCTGCCGATCGTAGCGTTCCGCCTCCGGGTAGCGGCCGAGATCGTATTGAATCGCACCAAGGTTGATCAGATCGTCGGCAACATGAGGATGTCGTTCCCCGTAGAGCTGCTTGTCCATGCCTAGAACCCGCTGGTTCAGGGACTCAGACTCGGCGTAGTGACCCAAGTAAAAATGTGAGTTGGCCAATTCGGTAAGCGTCTCCGCAAGGTCAGTTGTCGGACGACCCGGCGCTGCCTGCAATCGTGAGGCCTCCTCGAGCTCTTTTATGGCCTGCTCGTACGAACCTCGATCCTCAAGAACTTTCCCTAGTGCGCTTGTCGCTCTTGCTAAATTGGGATGGGTCGGCGAGAACTTCCGCTTATCGATCTCCAAGCCCTGGCGGGTGAGGCGCTCGGCTTCATCGAATTTGCCTTGTGAATCGCGCAAGAGCCCA
>JBLNFC010000076.1:0-2591 GCA_050263355.1 Acidobacteriota bacterium | reverse complement strand
AGCAGGGTTCCCTCGACCAGCAATTGCCGAGTCACCCGTTTTCGAGTGGCTCCCAACGCGTAGCGGACTGACATTTCCCGCACGCGTCCCGCTGCGCGCACCATCAGCAACCCGGCTACGTTCGCGCATGCCATGAAGGCAAGCAGGGCGACCATGCCCAACAGGATGAACAAGGGAGTCTGCAATTGATCACGAAAACCAGAAAAGCCCTTGCTCCCATCGACGAGAAGCATCTGGCTTTTTTCTACAAACCGCATCCTGAAGTCTTCGTTTTTCGTCGTAATCGACTTGAGCTCTTCCGAGCGTAGGGCTTTCCAGAGCGGATTGATGCCCGCAACCGCTTGCTGAACCGAGACTCCATCCTTGAGGCGAGCGACGATATTCAGCCATACCGAACGCGGCACATCGAGATCATCCCAACCCGGGGTGATCTGCGGCTTCATATTCATCAGCGCAAAGACATCAGGTGCAGTGCCTGGTATGGCGCTGCGGAATTGCGGAGCGCTCACGCCGATCACGGTATAGGGACTTCCATTGATCAGTACTGTCTCGTTCAGAATCTTGGGGTCCGAGCCAAAGCGCCTTTGCCAGTAGGTGAAGCTCAACACCGCAATGGGCGAGGATCCCTTTGGGCCTTCATCGGATTGCATGAACAGACGTCCCATTGCTGGGCGGACACCGAGCACATCAAAGTAATTTCCGGTGACAAGTTCTGCGTTAGCAAGTCCGGGCGTATCGTGCCACTGCAATCCAACCTGCGCGGGAAGCATCGCGGCCATCCCGCTGAACACGCTGTTCCTGTCGCGCAGTTCGCGATACATCGGATATGAAAAGTACTGACCGTTGGGTCCGCCATGTGACGACGTGCGTCCGGTGTTGCTGCCTTCGTATTGCAACATCACCAGGCGGTCCGGCTCGCGGACTGGCAGGTTTCGCAGCAGCACCTGGTCAACCAGGGAGAAGATCGCCGTCGTCGCGCCGATCCCCAACGCAAGCGTGACTACAGCCACCAGCGTGAAGCCGGGCGATTTTCTAAATTGCCGAAGCGCGTAGCGGAAATCGGTCAGCAGATTCATGGCTGTCTTTACCTGGATTCAGAAATCGCAAATCGTTGGTGATACCGTGGCTCCGCCACGCAATTCCGGCCTCTATTCCTCTCGTAGCGTTCTCATCGGGTCCAGTTGAGCGGCGCGGCGCGCGGGCAGATAGCTTGCGAGCAGAACCGTCGCAGCAAGCATTAGAGATGTGAGCAGCAAGGTAACCGGACTATACAGGCTCACTTGGTAGAGCAAGCTCGACAGCGTACGGCCGGCGACGAATACTCCGAAAACTCCGAGGACCAACCCGATTGCCGCCAGCTGTACTCCCTGCTTGAGAATGAGTTGGAGGACATCCCCGCGTTGCGCGCCAAGTGCCATGCGGATGCCGATCTCGCGAACGCGCAGTTTAACTCCGTAGTTGATCACGCCATAAAGGCCCAAGGCCGAAAGCGCCAGCGCCAGACCGGCGAAGATTGACAGGAGCACGACGAGAAAACGCCGCCCTACCAGGGATTCGTCGACCCGCTGTTGCATGGTCTTTACGTTATAGATCGGTTGATTCGGGTCCACGGCACGCACGGCATCCCGGATGACATCTGCCATCGGGGCTGGATTCGAGAGGCTGGTGCGCACGGCAATGGATGCGTCGGTCGTCGGGAACTGTGCGAGAGAAAGGAAGTAGAAGCCTTCGCTGCCATCCGCTTCCAAGGAAGACCGGCGAGCATGAGCGACCAAGCCGACAATCTCTATCTTTGGGTATTTCGACCCGAGACTGATGTACTGACCGACTGGGTTCTCATTCGGCCAGTACTGATGTGCAAGCACATCGTCGATCATCGCTACCGGCGCGCTTCCTTCCCGGTCGCTCGACGTGAATGTGCGGCCGCGGAGAATCGGAATTTTCAGTGCCGAGAAATAATTGGGCGAAATTTGGCGGATGTATCCGTGCGGTCCGGGATCTCCCGGAGCCTGCGGCCGACCGACGATTCCGAACGATGCCGAGCCGCACATATCGACGAAGGGAATGCAATCCGCTATTGCAACATCGCTCACACCCGGCTGATTACGAAGCTGCGATTCAAGCGCCGTAAAGAAGGCCGCCTGATCTTGGTCGGCCTTGTACTTCTTTGCCGGGAGAGAAACCACTGCCGACATCACCTGTTTCGGCTCGAAGCCCACCTGGACCTGCTCTAACCGGCTGAGGCTGCGCACGAGTAAGCCGGCGCCGGTCAGCAGCAACATGGCAACCGCGATCTCACACACTACCAGGGCCGAGCGCAGATGCTGGCGAGCCTTGCTCATCGTCTCCGATCGCCCTGCTTCCTGCAGAGTCTGGAACCAGCGGGCATGCGTCATGTGCCAGGCTGGGGCTATGCCACAAAGAATGGCGCAGAGAACTCCAGCTACCGTAACGTACGCCAGAACAAGCTTGTCGACTTTGACAGTTAGATTCGCCGCGAGACTGTCTGGTGCGACGGACAAAAGAAGCGGAATGGCAACATTGGCGAGGAGCAGTCCGAGCACTGCGCCAGAGGCCGCCAGAATCACGCT
>JBLNFC010000075.1:0-7490 GCA_050263355.1 Acidobacteriota bacterium | reverse complement strand
GCAAGACTTTCACAATTCTTTCTAATGGCCAGCGCGTTGATGCCCGCCAGTTCGGGCCCATGATTGTCGCTTACCGCAATGGAGCGGCAGTTCGACTCAATGAACTGGGCCGCGTCATCGACAGTGTCCAGAGTGACAAGACCGCAAGCTGGCACAACCGCGACCGTGCCATCGTGCTCGCCATCCAGAGGCAGCCCGGTACCAACACCGTAGAAGTTGTGGATAGCATTCGCAAGCTGCTGCCACAACTCGAAGAACACATTCCTGCGGCCATCACCGTATCCACGCTCTACGACCGGTCTGTCTCAATCCGCGCATCCGTTGATGACGTGAAGTTCACCCTCATGCTGACGATTGGGCTGGTCATCATGGTGATCTTCATCTTCCTGCGCAACCTCTCTGCCACGCTGATCCCTTCGCTCGCTCTGCCCATGTCCATCATCGGAACCTTCTCGGTGATGTACCTGCTGGGCTATAGCCTCGACAACTTGTCGCTCATGGCGCTGACGCTGTCGGTCGGCTTCGTTGTGGACGACGCCATCGTCATGCTGGAGAACATCGTTCGCCACATGGAAATGGGCAAGCGCCCGATGCAAGCCGCAATCGAGGGTGCAGGAGAAATTGGCTTCACCATTCTGTCGATGACTCTATCGCTCGCCGCCGTGTTCATTCCACTGCTGTTTATGGGCGGCATTATCGGTCGTTTGCTGCATGAGTTCGCGGTCACGATTGGTGTTGCCATCCTGGTATCTGGGTTCGTGTCCCTGACATTGACGCCGATGTTGTGCAGCCGATATTTGCGTCATCAGCATAAGGAGAACCACGGGCGTCTCTTCAATTTCAGCGAGCGCGTATTCGATTCATGGTTGCGTGGTTACGATCGATCTTTGAAAGTCGTCCTGCGTCACAAATTCGTGACCTTGATGATCTCTTTCCTCGTGATCGGGCTCACCTACTACCTGTACACGCTATCCAGAACGGGCTTCATTCCCGACGAGGATCAGAACCTCGCATTCGCGTTCACAGAGGCGCAACAGGGCATCGGCTTTCAGGACATGATGCAGATTCAGCAGAAGGTCGCTGACGTCGTGCGGCATGATCCCAGCGTGTTGAATACGATGTCTTCGATTGGCAGTCCCATCAACCAGGGGCGCATCTTCTTCCGCCTGAAAGACAAAAAAAATCGCGTGAACCAGATGAGCGCGACCGAGGTCTTGCAGGAACTGCGGCCTAAAGTAGCGAACATTCCGGGTGTCAATGTGTTCATGCAGATTCCGCCAACCATTCGTATCGGCGGATCTTTGACCAAATCGCAATATCAATACACTCTGCAGTCACCTGACACGGATGAGTTATACGCATCCGCGCCGAAACTGGAAGCGGCTCTTCGCGCGCTGCCCCAGCTGCAAGATGTGACCAGCGACCTGCAGGCCAAAAATCCGCAGTTGAGCGTTATGGTGGATCACGACAAGGCTTATGCGCTCGGCGTGACGCCGGACCAGATTTCGAATGCGCTTTACTCCGCCTACGGAATGCGGCAGATCAGCACCATCTATTCTCCCAATAACGAGTACTACGTCATCATCGAACTGCTGCCGCAGTATCAAAGCGACCCACGGCAACTCTCGTTGTTATACGTGCGGTCGAGCAGCGGCAAGTTGGTGCCAATCGATACTGTCGCTAAGTTAGTACCGTCGGTCGGGCCACTCACAGTCAATCACCTTGGCCAACTGCCTGCCGTAACCGTCAGTTTCAACTTGAAGCCCGGCACTGCCCTGGGCGACGCGACTAAGCTCGTTGAAGATGTAGCTAACAAGACGCTGCCCGCGGATGTGCAGCGCACCTTCCAGGGCACTGCTCAAGCCTTCCAGAATTCATTCACGGGAATGGGATTGCTGTTACTCGCAGCCATTTTGGTGATTTACATCATTCTCGGAATTCTTTACGAGAGCTTCGTTCATCCCATCACCATTCTTTCCGGCTTGCCTTCTGCCGGAGTCGGCGCGTTGTTGACGCTCTTGATCTTCCATCAGGAATTGAATTTGTACTCGTTTGTCGGAGTCATCATGTTGATTGGCATCGTGAAAAAGAACGCCATCATGATGATCGACTTCGCGCTCGAGGCAGAACGATCGGAGGGCAAGAGCCCTGAGGAATCCATCTATCAAGGTGCACTTGTGCGCTTCCGGCCCATCATGATGACCACCATGGCGGCCCTTACGGGAACCCTGCCGATTGCGATTGGATTCGGTGCCGGAGCTGAATCCAGGCGCGGCTTGGGACTCGCCGTTGTAGGTGGCTTACTGTTCTCCCAGGTTGTTACCCTTTACATTACGCCCGTGTACTACGTCTACCTGGATCGCCTGCAGAGAAAGATGGCGGGCTGGAAGAAGAAACGAAAGAGCGACCTGGTACCCACCCGAGAACCGGTGGATGCGGAGGCGCTGATGGGTCACCACGATTAGACTCCCTTTCGTGCTTCCCTCTTGGTGTGCGTATCTGCGCGCTGTGCCACTTTGGGAACACTGGTCTTATGCAGTGAAAATGCCGTGAAGCTGCTCAAAGTAAAACTTTGTAAAACCAACCCAACTGATCGTGTCGCGATGCTAAATTGGAATCACTGACGACGGAAGCCGTCATTCGTAGTTCCCAAGCACGCCCCAACAACACGCTGCGAATGACGGCTTCGAATTTGCGTCAGCGAGTTGCCCCAGAAATCATGGTTGTTCCGAAGAGAAAGTCGTCAGTCGCGCGCGTAGCTGCGTCTCTTGTCACGTCCGTGCTGCTTGTTCTCTCCTCTACCGCTCAGGATCCCCAAGCATCTCCTGCTGTGTCGAAAGCAGTTGGTGCGATCTCTGCGATGAATGGCAATACGATCACTGTAAAAAAAGATGATGGTTCGGAGGTGAACGTCCAAGCACAGGAATCCACGCGCTTGGCCCGCATCGCTCCCGGACAGAAAGATCTCAAGAGTGCCACTCCGATTCAGCTTCGCGATCTGCAGGTTGGCGACCGCATCCTGGTACGAGGAAGCTCCTCTGACGAGAAAACCATCACAGCCACGACTGTTCTGGTGATGAAGAAAAGCGACGTTGAAGCCAAGCAGCAGACGGAGCGACAAGATTGGCAGCATCGCGGCATGGGCGGCCTCGTTACCAGCGTCGACACCGGCACCGGCACCGTCACGATTTCCACGACGGGGTTCACCGGGAGAAAGACAATTGCGGTGCGCACGACGAAGAACACCGTATTCCGCCGCTATGCCCCCGACTCCGTTAAATTCGATGACGCAAGAATCAGCACACTCGAGCAGATCAAACCTGGGGACCAGTTGCGTGCGCGTGGAGATCGCAACGCTGATGGCACCGAGCTGGCCGCGGACGAAATCGTTTCTGGATCCTTTCGTAACATTGCGGGAACAGTCACAAGCACGGACTCCAACTCAAGCACGATTACCCTGGCGGACCTGATAACGAAAAAGCCCGTCGTGATAAAGATCAGCGGCGATTCACAGGTTCGCAAGCTGCCTCCCGAGATGGCTCAACATATCGCCATGAGGCTGAAAGCGATGAACGGATCTCCAGGCCAGGCGCCCGCAGCGGCAATGCAAAATTCAACAACCGCCGCGGACGCCTCGTCGCCCACCGGCGCTGGACGCCGCAGCGGCATGGGTTTCGGTGGTCGCGCCGGCGGTCCACCTGATTTCCAACAAATGCTTAACCGCCTGTCGCCAGCAACCATTGCCGATTTTCAAAAGGGCGATGCAATCATGGTGGTATCAACGGAAGGCGTCGGTGCCGGACCCGTTACCGCAATCACGCTGCTGGGCGGAGTGGAACCCATCCTCGCTGCAGCGCCGAGCGGCGGAGAACCTATGCGGCTATCGCCCTGGTCTCTGGGATCGGGCGGCGGAGAAGAAGCTTCGCAATGAGCAAGAACCTCATTGCGCCATTCAGGCTTCCGATAGTGGTCACGCTTGCTACTTGTGTTTTATCGTTTGCAACTGTTCCTGCGTTTGCTCAGACAAGTTCTGGGACACTCCGCGGTCAAGTCACCGATCCTTCCGGGGCGGCGGTGACGAACGCATCCGTCATCTTGACGCCCACCGACGGCAAATCTGTGAGTGGAAAAACGAAACATGATGGAACCTATGAATTCCGTGATCTTGCGCCCGGCAAATACACCGTACAAGTGAACGCAAAGGGCTTCGCCCAATTCCTAAATGAAGCCGTGGATGTCAGCCCTGGTCAAACCCAGAGCCTCAATATTCCCCTCGAGATAGAGGTCGAGAAGCAGGATGTCACAGTCACCGATCAGAACACTGCGGTTGATGTGAATCCATCAAGCAATGCCAGCGCTATTGTGCTTACCGGTAAGGATCTCGATGCTCTGTCCGATGATCCGGATCAACTGCAGCAGGACCTTGACGCCCTGGCTGGTCCGTCCGCTGGTCCCAATGGTGGACAGATGTACATCGATGGCTTCACCGCCGGCCAGCTTCCTCCCAAGGCTTCGATACGCGAGATTCGCATCAACCAGAACCCCTTTTCGGCGGAATACGACAAGCTGGGTTATGGCAGGATTGAAATCTTCACCAAGCCCGGAACCGACAACTATCACGGCCAGCTGTTTGTCAGCGGAAATTCATCGGCATTCAATTCCATGAATCCATTCGTGAATCAGCAGCCGGGATATTACTCAACCCAATACAGTGCCAGTGTCGGCGGTCCCCTGAGCAAAAAAGCATCTTTCTTTTTCGACGCCCAGCGCAGAAATATAGACGACCAATCCATTATCAGCGCGGTTGTGCTGGACCCAAGCCTGAATCAGACGCCCTTTAATGCAGCTATCGCGACGCCTCGCACCCGCACCAACATCGGTCCGCGGTTCGATTACCAGATCACACCTAACAACACGCTCACAGCCCGGTACCAATACTGGAAGAACTCCGAATCCAACGAAGATGTAGGGGAATTCTCGCTCGCATCCCAGGGCATCGACACTTCTGAGACGGAACATACGTTACAGATCAGCGATACCCAGGTCTTCGGCAGCAAGATCGTAAACGAAACGCGTTTCCAGTACGTGCGCGACAATAACCGCCAGGTTCCGGTTAGTACCGATCCGACCATCGAGGTGATGGGCGCTTTCACGGGAGGCGGAAATAGCCAAAGCCTGTTGAAGGATCAGAGAGATCGCTTCGAGCTCCAGAACTACACTTCCATGTCGATGGGCAAGCACATCTTCAAGTTTGGCGGACGCTTGCGCGGTGTGCACGATGTGAACACGTCCTCCGCGAATTTCAACGGCACATTCGTATTTACATCCCTGGATGCTTACCAGATTGCGCAGCAAAACCTGCAAACAATTGCGCAAACCGCAGGTCCCAGCCAATTCTCGATCACCACGGGAAACCCGAGAACGTCGGTGACAATGGTCGATGCGGGACTCTATTTCCAGGACGACTGGCGCGTTCGTTCGAACGTCACCCTGAGTTATGGCCTGCGTTTTGAGAGTCAAAATCAGATCTATGATCATGCGGATTTCGCGCCGCGCGTCGCGGTCGCCTGGGGTCTCGGGGCAAACAGGAAGACTGTCCTGAGGGCCGGTGTAGGGATGTTTTACGACCGCTTCGGCGACGACCTGGTACTCCAGACCGAGCGGCTGAATGGAACCACGCAGCAACAGTTTTTGGTGAATGCACCCACGTTCTACCCGAATATTCCTCCCGTCGACCAGCTGGCTGGCGCACAAACTCTGCCAGTAACTTATCAACTGGCGCCCAAGCTGCGCTCACCCTATACGATACAGAGTGCGGTCAGCGTGGAGCACCAGTTCGGCAAGAGTGCCAACCTCGCGATCTCCTATCTCAACTCGCGCGGCTTTGATCAGTTGTTAACGCGGAACGTGAATGCCCCATTTCCTGGAACGTTCGATCCGGCCGATCCTGCGAGCGGTGTGCGTCCTCTGGGCGACATCGGCAACATCTATCAGTACGAATCGGAAGGCATCTTCCGCCAGCAACAGCTGATCGTGAACTCGAACGTACGGCTTGGCTCGAAGCTGTCCCTGTTCGGCTACTACACGCTGAACTACGCGAACAGCGATACCTCCGGCGCAAGCAGCTTCCCCAGCAACCAGTACGACATCATGCAAGACTACGGCCGGGCCGCGTTCGCTACTCGCCATCGTTTATTCCTGGGCGGCACTGTGGCCTTGCCTTACGGCATACGCCTGAATCCCTTTATGGTCGCGAGCTCAGGCGTGCCCTTTGACATCACGACCGGCCAGGACTTGAATGGCGATTCCATCTTTAACGATCGCCCGGCGTTTGCCACCGATCTCAGCCGCCCCAGTGTCGTGGTGACGCATCTCGGAACATTTGACACGTTGCCATTGCCAGGCCAGCCACTTGTCCCCATTAACTATGGGACGAGCGATCCGCGCTTCACCATGAATCTGCGGGTGAGCAAGACCTTCGGACTGGGCAGCCGGAAAGCAGAGAATGGAGGCCGCTCAGATGGTGGCCCGGGTGGCCCGGGTGGTCCCGGCGGCGGACGAGGACATGATCATGGTGGCGGCTTTGGCCGGGCCATGGGAGGTCCCATCGGCTTAGGCGCAGCAACAGACCGGCGTTACAGCCTCACCTTCAGCGCTGCTGCCCGCAACCTCTTCAACAACGTCAATTTGGCTGCCCCCATCGGCAACCTGAGCTCTCCCCTGTTCGGGGAAGCTAACGCCCTGGCAGGCGGCCCATTCTCGAGCCACTCCGGTAACCGCCGAATCGATCTCCAGGCAACGTTCAACTTCTAGTACCGCTATCCTTTACCTGCCGCGAAGCGGCATACGTTACCTCAGTGCCGTTTCGCAACCAGATCGCTGCCTTAAAGAATCAGTGGCTTAGCGGCTCTCCCACACGAACGTAACTACCCCCTCCCCGGCCAGGCGCAGTACCTTGTCTGTATCTACGCAACTTATCGGCCCATAGGGGTTTGTACCGTGTGAAAGCAGTTTTCGGCGGATCGTTTCGCCGGACACAGAGGTTTACAAGCTGCTGTTGCACGAATGCTTGGGGAGGCGGTGCAGCTTATGAAAAACATCAGGAGATCGGCATTAGCATTCTTCGCGACGGTATTTGTCCTGTCCTCGGCCATTGCCGCTTTCGCAGATCCTCCGGGCCGCGTGGCTCGTATCGACTATATGACGGGTGGCGTATCGGTTCAGCCCGGTGGAGTGAAAGACTGGGTCAATGCGGAACTGAATCGCCCCTTGACCTCCGCTGATCGCGTCTGGACCGATAAGGATTCCCGCGCGGAAATGCATCTCGGCACTGCCTACATGCGGATGAGTTCCGAGACCAGTGTCACACTTACCAACCTCAGCGATCAGACGGTTCAAATCGAACTTGATCAGGGTACGCTGAACCTCCGCATTCGCCATCTCTACAGTGGCGAGATTTACGAGATTGACACTCCCAATTTAGCTTTTAC
>JBLNFC010000074.1:0-4813 GCA_050263355.1 Acidobacteriota bacterium | reverse complement strand
TAAGAATTCAGTTTCATCAGATCACCTGTATGCTCTTGAAAGGCCTTTTCCAACCAAACAAGAGCCTGGTCCTTCTCTCCGAGAAAGGCGTACAGTTCGGCAATTCGCAGCGCCGAAACATACTCACGTTTAGATTTCTTTAATAATGCCTTGAGCCATACCTGCAACGCGCCGCCGTAACCCGAGTGCTCATACGCCTTTGTCATCCGAGCGGCTAGTTGGCTGTCGCCGTCGAGAGTTAGACTCGCTCGCCATTCGGCCATCGCGTCGTCGTACTTACCTTGCTGCTCGTAGTCTGATCCACAAACTTCGTGAGCAAAGCTGGATTTCGGATCTAGTTCCAGCACGTGACGTGCCTCGGAGAGTGATTCATTGAATCGCCGAGCAAAGTACAAGCGCCATGCAAGATTCCTGCGCACTGCGGTCGAGAGTGGATCCAGGTCCACCGCTTTTCTCATTTCAGCTATTCCGGCTTCGGGATGACCGAGATCAATCAGGTCCTGTCCATACCACTCGTGTGCTAAGGCAGAGTTCGGGTTTAGCTCAATCGCCCGCTTAAGTTCGAGGGCTGCAGCAAACCAGTTCCAATCTTCATCGTAGGCGGCGGCCATTGCCAGATGAGCTTCTGCGAGATTGCCGTCGAGTTCTAATGCCTTCTTCGCAGCTGCTCTCACCTTCGTCATAGTAACCTTAGAGGGAAGCGATACATCTGTCAGACTGTCATAGACAACGGCCAAACCAGCATAAGCTGGGGCGTAAGTCGAATCTCTTTGGATTGCCAACTCGAAAAAATCCAATGCTTTCTTCCAATCCTCGGGACTTCGCGACGTCCTCCAAAAGAAAATACCTTTGAGATAGGCATCGTGCGCCTCGGGATGCACACTGCGAACGTTTGTCAGACGTGCAAGTTCATCGGGACTAACGGCGGTGTGGATTTGCTCCGCAATTGCGCTAGCGACATCGGCCTGGAGCGCCAACACGTCTTCCGAGCTGCCTTCGTAACGATGGGCCCAAAGCTGCTTATCTGAATGAGCATCGATCAGCTCAGCCGTAATACGTACCCGCCCTCCGGAGCGAAGAACCGCTCCTTCCACGATAGCGTCAACCTTCAGCAGATTCCCTATTTCTGACAGTGCTAGGTGCGAGCCTTAAACTGCGCGCTTGACGTGCGAGAGACGACTCGCACCCCCTTTATTTGCCCGAGCCTATTGATCAATTCGTCCGTCATCCCGTCCGACAAGAATTCTTGCTCCGGATCGTGCGAGAGATTGTCCAGAGGTAAGACGCCAATCGATCGAACTTCAGGACCAGCCTTCATCATTCTAATTATTCTATGACGCCAATTTGCCGTAAACGCGACTGAGGCGAGGAGCAATGCTCCAACTGCGGTCCCCACTAGCATTCTCTTGCGAAAACCTTCATGGCTGTAGCGGGAATCTGTCATAGACTCGCCCACCACGCTCGAAGTGCCGACTGTCGATGCGGTGTTCCTGACCACGGTAGCTACGAACCGGTAGCCTTTGCGGGGGATCGTCTCGATGTAGCGGGGGTGATCCACATGATCCCCAAGAGCATCGCGCAGACGCTTGATTGCGTTGTTTACGCCGCAATCAAAGTCCACGAAAGTCGTGGCCGGCCAAATACGATTTCGCAGTTCCTCCCGCGTAACGATCTCACCTGATTTTTCGAGAAGCACCTGAAGGACTTGGAATGGCTGTTCCTGCAGCTTGATCCTTACGCCCGCTTTGCGCACCTCTCCGGCACGAAGGTCGACTTCGAAGGACCCGAAGCGAATTGCCCCCATTTTGGGTGGACTCGCAGTGTCCATGGAGGCGAACACCCCACTGGATCACAGAGTGTACCACCATTTGCGAGGTCGTGTTGCTGGACGACTCGTGTTCTGTGTTCATGCGTTTTCAATGCCTTGGGCGGGACAGAAACAAGATGGAGACATGACAGATACGCGTTATGGACACAAGCCGGACGCGGGTGCAAGAAATCACCGTAACCTGTAAACAAAGCGATCGAATTCTGCATTGAAAAACATCAGGTGACATGCTCGGAGGCAACCGTTATGCGTACCCAAACTATCCCGATGTTAGTTGTTCTAACCTTTCTCGCAATCAGACCCACGGCAGGTGCCATCCAGGGTAATCAGCCGCTACATGAAGGGCCATTTCAGGTTCATGTAACCTTTCAGGACTTCTTTGCTGATCCAAGGGGGCCGCATTGCGCATTCCGCGTCGTGGGCGATTGGGATGTCACTGTACGGGATGAAATCTACTTTGATCAACAGAGTGGCCAAGTCATCCGGGTGCACTCATTCTTCACATTCGTCGGAACTCTCTCAAATGCAGATACCCGGGCATCGGTTCCCGATGGAGGAGCTTTTCAGCTCATCGACTACTTTGCTGCCGACGGCTCAACAATAAAAGGAGTGGAGATTGAGAATCGAAGACTCAGCCCCTACCTTCACGCGACTTTTCGAGCCGTCACAGACACAAACGGAAATCTCGTTTTCGATTCGGGCCGTGACTGGCTTTTCACTGCTCGACATCCGCTCGATATCAGCGCGCTTTGCTTGGCGCTTTCTAACTGAACTGTGCAGACAAAGCGAACATTTCGCGACCAGGCCCGCTGTTTCATTGATGTGCACGTCTGCCGCGACTCTCGAGTCTGCGACAGGAAATTGATTTTCCGAAAGGAGTGCAGCTATGAGACGACCTATCTATTTGATGACGATACTTCTAACTCTTGCATTGGGATCGGCAGCAAACGCCCAGGAGGCAGGAAAACGCTGCTCCAATACCACAGGCGTGGGCACGTGGGGTTTTACGACGAGTGGCGTGATTTTTCCGTCAAACTTGGGTGTTCCAGTGACGGCGGTCGGCAGTTTTACGGAGGATGTGCTGGGCAATATCACTGGCAGCCAAGTACGAAGTATCGGCGGAGGGTTCTCCCACGAGACTTTTACCGGGACAGTAACAGTAAATGCCAACTGCACGGCGCAATACACGATCAATGTCTACGATGCCTCTCGTCACGGCGAGGCACTTTTTGAGTAGGTTTGCTCTTGTTTATTTCCATGGGTTGAAATGGGAGTAGCTCTCCAGCTCGCGACTTCCGCCCGGAGAGTGTTTCTGCAAGCGATGATGTGGGAACTGCGGAGAGGCAAATTCCGGCAGGCCAGATTTTTTGGAACAGAATGGAACAGATTTGCGAATCGAGGCGGGACTAAGTGACTGATTTAATGGTGGCCAGGGACGGAGTTGAACCGCCGACGCCAGCCTTTTCAGAACTCACATTTCCAATGTTTCCAACAACTTCACTGGTTGCCATGGCCTGCCAAACACTGGAAAGAACGAGCAAGACAGTTGGATCGTGGGTGATCGCCATGGGTGATCAAGATAGACAGCACATGCGAGCAACGCCTCCTGATCCGGTGATTCAGGGCACTCGATAGTTAAAGAGGAAATTCTTGTGAGCGCATCCACACTAGCGACCTCACCCAGCAGCGCGTACACCACCCCCGCTTTCTGGGAACGCTTGTGGCGCACGATCAGCATCCAATAACTTATCTTCTTCATGATCGCGCACATCATCTACGGCCATCAGCCGCGGCTCGGTGTGTGTCGGCGACGCGCCCTTGTCACGTTCTATGACGGCGATCGTCCGGAGCTAAATCGTATTGGAGGTCCGCCGTGGTTTTTGCCGCGATATGCCCAGCGACTCTGCCTTCCTGATGGCACAAATGATCTCGCGGGCGTTCTCATTTCAGATTGCATCAATGCTGTGGACGTACGTAGGTGCTGTAGATCAATGCGCAACTCGGCTGCCGATTGATAGCGCTCGGCGGGCTCTTTCTGTAGACATTTCATGACAATAGTCTCAAACGGCCCTGACACCGAGTGCGTCAGTGTGCTGGGGGAAGGCGGCATTTCGTGCAGAATCGAGTCTACTAGTCGAGGCCCTTGGGTCTCCGGAAATGGCCGTTGGCCTGTAGCCAACTCGTAGAGCACTGCACCAGTTGAATAGATGTCGCTCCGGAAGTCGGCTGGCTCCCCCCCCAACTGCTCCGGCGGCATGTAGGGTAGCGTTCCACTTATTTCACGCTCATGCGCTACATTCGAGTTGGCAGCCGTCCCGACGACCGGGAAAATGATCGTCGCCAATCCAAAGTCTGCCACCTTAACTTGGCCTTTGGGCGTAAGTATTACGTTTTGTGGCTTCAAATCACGATGAATGATGTTCTCGTCGTGTGCCTCCTGTACTGCGGCCGCGATCTGGCTCCCGATATTCACTACTTCCTCCTGGGTCAGAGGGCCTGTATGGAGTCTGGCGGAGAGTGTCTGGCCGGTGACATATTCCATAATCAGGTAGTCGATACCGTCCTGAGAATCGAAATCGTGAACAGCGATGATGTTCGGATGGCTGAGTTTTGAAAGTATTATTGCTTCCTTGTGGAAACGTTTACAAGCAAACGCATCCGAAAGGCGGGTTGGTGCCAGCACTTTGACCGCAACCTCTCTTTCCAGGTGCGCATCCTGAGCGCGATAGACGATTCCCATGCCACCACTGGAAATTTGCTCGATTAGACGATAGTGGCCGAGCATCTGTCCCATTAGCAGCTCGCGGGCAAAACCAGAGCGCGATAAATCCAGCGGTCTCTGCCCAAGCAACAACTGAGGCTCGCGCCAGTTATTCACCAGTGACCACTGGCCGGCTTTCGTCGTTAAATTCGCTGACATTTGCGACAGCGTTCCGCAAATCCCAGACATCTTCCTGAGTTCCTTATTCTGAGGGGATAGCTGCT
>JBLNFC010000073.1:0-6547 GCA_050263355.1 Acidobacteriota bacterium | reverse complement strand
GGCAGACCTAGAAATGTTCTGCTTCGGTCGCGCACCTGGATCGACACGCGCTCCATAGGCGCGATGCGCTCGGCGGTATGGCACTGATTACATCGCAATGCAGCATGTTTGCCCTGGAGCCTATAGCCCGTTTTACCGTGATCAAAGCCGGTGGGAGTCGGAGTCCACTTCACCAGGGGGAAATCCTCGCCGTTATGTTCGGAGTGGCACTTCGCACACTCCTGGCTGGAGGCAGGATTCAGGCCGTAGGAAGCGTGCAAGCCACGATGTGCATTCAATCGTGCAGCAATCTCCGTGTGACACTCCAGACACTTGAGAGCGGCTTGTCCGCCAAATTTGTGGCAGGATGCGCAATGAGTGGAGCCTTCCAGAGTCTGATGGGCTCGAGAGAGCGGTCCGGGGGAGATCTGTGCTTGCGCACTTAGGATTAGCGCGAGGAAACACAGCGCGGAGAGGAAGGCAAACCGTGGGAGTGTGCGTACAATCGAATTGATCCGATACGCACGCACTGCAGCCTTGGAACACGCTTGCGATATGAAAATGAGAGGATCAGCTGTTTTCAACCGACTTTCGGACAGGCCTCGTCTGTGCCTATGCATGATCCAGTAAGGAATGGCTGGAGAATAGCACGTGTTCTGGATTTCTAAATCGCCGCATGGCACTTACTCCAGGCGCATATTCCCAGTTCGGGCAAGATACGGATAACACGATGGAGTTCTGCTTGCACGAAGTCGGCCATTTCGGAAATGATGAAAAAATCGGTGCGCCACCGGTGCGGCTCGACCGGGACAATGGCAACGTAGTTGGCCTTGCAATTGCTTATACGATTGCAAATGCCGATAGGGAGCTACCTGGTACTGTGACGAAGTTTCTTTAAGCGATGCTCCCATTTGCGTTTCGCTGCCCGGCAGCGTGAATAATTAAGGTGCAAGATGGGTCGAATCCTACTAGTTGATGATGAACCGAATATGCGAAGGATCCTGGTGGCGAACCTGCGCCAGGATGGGCATGAACTCTCTGAAGCCGCTGGCGTTGAAGAAGCCAAACGATACCTCGCCAGCAATGACTTCGATGTAGTGTTTACCGATCAGAAGATGCCGGATGGCGAAGGATTGGAAGTGATTGCGGCAGTGGGCGAATCCGATCCGACCATTTCGGTGGTGATGCTCACTGGCGTAGCAACGATCGAATTGGCGGTAGCCAGCATGCGCCAGGGCGCGTTCGACTTCCTGACAAAACCGTTTCAACCCGACGTAATCCGCGCAACGGCGCGGCGAGCTTGCGAGCACACTCGACTGCGCCGCGAGAACGTGTTGTTGAAGGACGCTGTGGTACGACTGGAAGGGGCGTCCGATGTCTATGGGGAGAGCGCGGGGATCCAGGCGGTCCGGGAAAAGATTGCACGAGTTGCCCCCACTAACGCCACGGTCCTGATCACAGGCGAAACCGGTACTGGGAAAGAGTTGGTCGCGAGGGCGATTCACCGCAACAGCCCACGCAGCGCCAAGGCTTTCGTGGCGGTGAATTGTGCGGCGTTCACCGAGACATTGCTGGAAAGCGAGCTGTTCGGACATGAGAAAGGCGCGTTTACCGGAGCCGATCGGCCACGGCAGGGATTATTCGAAGCGGCCAATGAAGGCACTCTATTTCTAGACGAGGCCGGGGAGATGTCGCCGGCGGCGCAGGCAAAGCTGTTGCGCATCCTGGTGGACGGGCAATTATTGCGGGTTGGGTCGACTAAGCCGCGCGAGGTCAATGTTCGAGTGCTTGTGGCCACGCATCGTGACTTGCAGCAGCGAGTCAAAGATGGACTATTCCGCGAAGATCTCTATTACCGGCTCGCGGTCGTGCCCATCCACCTGCCCCCCTTAAGAGAACGTCAGGACGATATCCGCGGTTTGTGCGAGATGTTTTTGCGCCAGGTGGCCACGGAGTTGAAACTGCCGCCGCGTAGCATCAGCTCGGATGCGCTTACGAATCTCCAGCGGTACCACTTTCCCGGTAATATTCGCGAGCTCAAGAATCTGATCGAGCGTGCCTACATTCTCTCCAGCAAAGAAGAAATGGGAGCCGAGGATTTTCCCGTACCGCAGGGTCTAAGTGCAGCCGCGGGTGCTTCCATCAGTACTCCGACTAATGGAAACACTGCAGTGCAAGCGGCTCCGGTTGCGCAGTCCTCGGGCTCATTTGACCTCAGCGCTTTCCTCGATCAAACAGAAAAAGAACTCATTGTGAAGACCCTTACCTCGACCCGAGGCGCACAAGCGGAGGCGGCACGGCGACTTGGCCTCTCCCGTAGCGCGCTGGCGTACAAACTCACGAAATACAACATTCGGGGGACCGGGGAATAGTGCGGAGCCGTCGCACCAATAGCGGGAATTCGCCCGACTTATCCCCATGCCAGTAATCAGCTAAACGAACGCTGCTGACCCCACCACTCGCTTTCTGCTCGAATACAAAGCACGCTTCGGGGATGCTCCCAAACAGGAGCTTGTACGCCCAAAAATGAGCCGTCCCTTGCGGGACGGCTCGTTGGGCGCAGAGAGAGAGATGGAGGTAGGGAATGAAGGCGAGCTGAAATCGTAGTGAGTACGGTTGCAACCCGCTTCATTTACGCCCATTTTTGCTAGTGCAATCCTTCTGCCAGGAATCAGTGGTCGATGGGTCCTAAGAAACAGTAGCTTTGGAGGTATGCGGAAACCCGACGCTCAGAATTTTGAACTTGCGACAAGCGAAGTACAAAAAGTGCGACGTCACGTGCTGAGCGTCACACAACTACGGTGACGCTAGTCATCTATTGGGCGTTGTACGTCACAGCCAGAGCGCATGGTCATCAGCTTACAATCAGCACAGAGGAGGGCTGCGATGTCGACTGCCTGGACGTCCCGTTACGCGCTCCGCACCAAGGGCATTAAAGGCTCCGCGATCCGCGAACTGTTGAAGATCACGCAGCGCCCTGAAGTTATCTCATTTGCTGGTGGCCTTCCCGCTCCCGAGGTGTTTCCGGTTGAGCGCTTCCAAGAGGCTTGTCACAAAGTGCTGACGGCCAACGGCTCTTTGGCGCTCCAGTATGGCGCGACGGAAGGTTATGAGCCCTTGCGCGAGATGATCGCGCAGAACATGGCTCGTTATGGGATCCGCGCCAATGTCGATAATGTGCTTATCACTTCCGGGTCGCAGCAGGCCTTGGATTTGATCGGAAAGTTGCTCATCAATTCCGGAGACCGGGTGCTGGTCGAAGCGCCCACATACCTAGGCGCCTTGCAGGCATTTAATGTTTACGGAGCCGAGTACGTCTCAGTACCGATCGATGAGGACGGTTTGCGGACGGACTCGCTCGAAGGTTCTTTACGCTCTGGCCCGAAGTTCATGTATATCCTGCCCAACTTCCAAAACCCAGGTGGTACCACTCTGGCGGAGGGACGCAGGCACGAACTAGTGCTGCTCGCCGACAAGTACGGAATCCCGATTGTGGAAGATGATCCATATGGGCAGTTGCGTTACGAGGGAGAACATCTTCCTCCTTTGATTGTGATCGATCGCGAGAATCTACGGCGGGATAGCGGCTATCAGATCGGGAACGTTATTTACCTCAGCACCTTTTCCAAGACCTTAGCGCCGGGCATCCGTTTGGGATGGATTGTTGCGCCACCGGATGTGATCAGCAAGTTTGTTCAGTTGAAACAGGGCGCCGACCTGCACACTTCAACATTCACCCAGTATGTGGCGTATGAGGTGGCGCGCGACGGTTTCCTGGACGAGCACGTGAAGCGAATTCGGAGCGTCTATCGCGAACGCCGCGATGTCATGCTGCACGCCCTGAGCGAGCTTTTCCCGCCTGAGGCAACCTGGACCCATCCTAAGGGTGGGCTTTTCGTGTGGATTACGCTACCGGAAGGAGTGGATTGCGAGAAGCTATTCCGCGCGGCGCTGGCGGAGAACGTGGCCTTCGTGCCCGGAGATTCGTTCTATCCGCGGAATGGGCATCCGCCCCGGGCTCACATGCGCCTGAATTTTTCCAACGCCCAACCCGAGCAGATCAGAGAAGGCGTCAGGCGATTGTCGATCGCGGTGAAGACGCAACTTCACGAGCTGCACGCGACGTCTGTGTAACAGCGGTGTGGGGCAGAGCTAACGTGCCGGGATGGATGGTTTCTCGCTGCTCTTATGCTGCTCCAACACTTTCCGGATCGCCTCGACCACGACATCGGGGCGTTGCGTGGGGACGCCATGCCCGCTGCCTTCGGCAACGATAAACGTGGAATTCGACGAGAGCTGCGCCATTTTCTTCTGATGCTCGTGCCAACGCTGTTCGCGCTCGTTTAACGCAGGACCGTGCGGGTCACGGTTTGTGTTCGGATCGCGCGCGACTACGACCAGTGGGAGATCACCTACTGATCCGAGCTTGCGCGCTTCCTCTGCACTTTCGGGAAACACATCCCACTGATCGTAGTGTGCACGGAACACTCGGGATTGGCAGTTGAAAGCTCCTTTGATCGCGGCCATCGGTTGTCGGCCGCTGGTGCACCAACCACGCCAGCGCGGCAGGCCAAAGGGCGCTGTCAATTCCATTGATTTCAACCAAAGCTTGTCCCGCCAGCTAAAACGCAGGCTCTCATCCGGATGCGAGCCGTCAACGAGGACGAGGCCGGCAACCTGTTCAGGATAAAGATGAGCATACATTCGGACGTCGAACGCTCCGAGGGAGTGTCCGACTAATATGTAGGGCGGCTTCTCTCCTGCCTTTTCGAGCAGGGTGTGCAACTGCTCCGCGATGGAGCTGGGAACTTGGACGCTGGGGCTGCGGTCGCTCCAACCGTATCCGCTGCGGTCCCACGAACAGACTCGCGTAAGGCGCGCTACTTCGGATTGGACAAAATACCAGTCGAGGTATGAGCCACTGAGTCCGTAGTCGAGGACCACGGTGGGGCTACCCTCGCCCGTGCAGTAAAGGTGCAAGCGATAGCCGCCCATATCGATCAGCTTGCCCGGCGCAGGATGGAGGCGCTGATCGCGGGCTCTGCTTCTCCCCTCGTAGATGGCCCCTACTGTTGCGAGCACAAGGAAGAGAATGACTTCTACGAGAAGCACATTCCGAAGAAGACGCAGAGTGGCGCGTGAGAGTTCGTGGGAATGAGTAAGCGTGGAGACGACACCGATGGCGAGCAGCAGGAGCGGAAGACCTGCCAACGAGAGCACTGCCCATCGCACCGGATGGAGAGTTCCGCTAATGGCGCTGTCTCCTCAAGCTGTACCGAAGGGCTTGTCGAGGGAAGGGCTTTGTGGTGTGAATAGCTCCGCACCGTTATCAGTGATGTGCATATCATCTTCGAGACGTACGCCGAATTCCCCCCGAATGTAGATACCGGGCTCGTCGCTGAAGACCATATTCGGCTCGAGCCGAGTTGCATTCCCCCGAACTAAGTAGGGCCATTCATGGCCGTCCATGCCCACGCCGTGACCTACGCGGTGGGTGAAGTATTTGTAGTCGGGACCGTAGCCCGCGTCCATAATCAGCTTGCGCGCAGCGGCATCTACGTCGCCGCAGCGAACTCCCGGCTTGGCGGCCGCCAAGGCAGTACTTTGAGCCTGGTGAACGATCTCGAAAACCTTCTTCATCTTGTCGCTCGGCTTACCCAGGGTGAAAGTGCGCGAGATGTCGGATGTGTAACCCTCCACTCGACAGCCGCCGTCGATGAGAATGATCGTACCTTCGGCAGTGGCTCGCGGTGCGGTGGAACCATGCGGGAACGCAGAGCTCTCTCCCAGCATGATATCGGCTTCACCCGGAAATCCGAGCCGGGTATGTGCGGCCTCGACCAAGTTCTCGAGATCGGATTTGGTCATTCCTTCTTTAAGGGAGCTGTGCACCGCCTGGAATGCGGTCAGCGTAACTCGACAGGCGAGCTTCATCAGCTCGAGTTCGTGGGCGGTCTTGATCATCCGGCAGCGAGCTGTGACTGGCGTTGCACTGGAAATTTTCACCTGGGGCGCAGCCTTGCTTACACCATCGCTAAAAGAGAAGTGAACGGTTTCTTCAGTTCCGAGGGTGCCGGTGGCGAGCCCGCGGTCCTTCAAGCCTTGCGCCACGAGTCGATAAGGATTTTCATCTTCCTGCCAGATGCGAACATCGGCGCTATTAGCCTCTGGGCCGTGGGAAATCTGTTCGCGTGCGCGGCCTTCCTCGAAGGCGGGACACACATAAAAAGGTTCCCCTTTGGCTGGGAGAATCATAGTAAAGAGGCGTTCTCCGCCCCACCAACGGATGCCTGTGTAATAGGCGAGTGACGTGCCTTCCATCAGGAGGATGGCATCGAGTTCGCTGGCAGGCATGAGTTCGCGGGCCTTCTCGAGCCGGGCGCGACGTTCGTCATTTGTGATCGGCTGGGCCAGGTCTTTCATGGACTTCAAGGCGGCGATCGATGGTGGCAGCGGCGTGCAGTGATTATCAGAATCCGTCTGCGCGAGGGTCCGCGTGGTAAACGATGCTCCCGCGACAACTGCACCAGCTTGCAGAAAACGGCGTCTCGATACCATCGTGCCTCCT
>JBLNFC010000072.1:0-7127 GCA_050263355.1 Acidobacteriota bacterium | reverse complement strand
CCCTTCTGGTGGCGGGCCAGGTGGTCAATCCCGGCAAAGCGGGACTCGCCTCCCCAACGCCCAGCCCTCTCCTGACTCGCTTGCCGAGGTAGGGCAGCGTGTTGCCGCCATGCCGCCGATTGTTCTTGGCAAAGACATGGCTGACGAGATAGGCGCTACTTTGGGGTCGGTCGTACTGGTAGTCAGCCCTCAGGGCGAGCTCACGCCCTTCGGCATGGTGCCGAAATACATCCGATTCAAAGTGGTGGGTATCTTTAACTCCGGTTTTTACGACTATGACACCTCATGGGCATTCACCCGCCTTTCGGATGCCCAGCGGCTGTTCGGCTTGGGTGATCTCGTTTCAGTCATCGAGTTTAAGGTTGACGACATCTACAAGGCCCGCGAGCTCTCCGGTGAGATTGAGCAGGCGGCCGGTCGCGGTTTTATGACCGCGAACTGGATGGAACAAAACAAAGCGCTGTTTCACGCACTCCGCCTGGAACGGCTCGTGACCTTTATCACTATCGGACTGATTGTGTTCGTTGCGGCACTCAATATTCTCATTTCGCTCACGATGATGGTCATGGAGAAGACCAAAGATATAGCCGTGTTGATGTCAATGGGAGCTCGCAAATCACAGGTGCGCCGCCTCTTCATTACTCAAGGACTTCTGATCGGCATCATCGGAACCGCGCTGGGCTTGGTCCTGGGTTACGCGATTTCCTGGTTAGGAGGCCGCTATCACCTGATCTCGCTTTCTCCAGAGGTCTACTCCATCGATTACGTTCCGTTTGCTCCCCGTCTTATCGATGGCGCACTTGTGGCCGCTGTCGCGGTCGGGATCTCTTTCGTCGCGACGCTCTACCCGTCGTGGTCTGCGGCGCGGGTGCTTCCCGCCGAAGCACTCAGGTATGAATAAAAGAAGGCGAATCCCGGCTTCGGCACATAGCGACTCTCAGCGGAGGGACTCGCGCCGACGCACACTCTGTGACCAACGTCACATTGTATTGTTCGGCAACAGGTATACAGTTTTGCGAGTACCTTTCCAAAAATGGGAACGTACAGAAACGACCACAGCAGCGCCCGAATGGTGTGATAATCGAGTTCAGATGACGCTTGTCTTTCCAAGAACCGCGGGTGAGGTGCCGGCTTGGAACGAAACACTTCTGAGCTGCATCCAATGGATAGACGCGAATGCTGCGGATTGAGCGGCTTAAGAAGGTCTTTCGCTCGGGCGACTCAGACCTGGTGCTCTTTGACAATCTGTCCTTTCAGGTGAATAAGGGTGAGATGCTCGCGATTGTGGGTGAATCCGGCGCGGGCAAGAGTACCTTGTTGCATATCCTGGGAGCTCTTGATAGCGCTTCTGCGGGTGACGTATACTGCGCCCAATTGCGATTGAACTCTCTCTCGGGGGACGCAGCTGCTGATTTCAGAAATCGTGACATCGGGTACGTCTGGCAGTTTCATTATCTGCTACCGGAATTCACGGCGCTCGAGAATGTAGCCATGCCCCTCCTTCTGAGAGGACGGACATGGCGAGAAGTAGAAGGAGAAGCTTCTCGCAGGTTGCGCGAGGTCGGTTTGGAACCACGCTCGCATCACCGGTCGGGCGAACTCTCCGGCGGTGAGCAGCAGCGAGTGGCTCTGGCGCGAGCGCTTATCACAGGTCCGAAGCTTTTGCTCGCAGATGAGCCCACCGGAGACCTCGACAACCGTACAGCTGACTCGGTCTTCGACTTGATCGCGCGCTTACATCGCGAGTACCAGCTTACTTCCCTCATAGCCACCCACAATCTTGCTTTTGCGCGGCGATGCCACCGCGTGCTGCGGTTGCATCGTGGGCATATGGAGGAGATAGCTCCGGAGTCGCTTCCGGGCTAGAATTACAGAGAGAGGAATATCCGATTGGTTTCTGTATAGTCAAAACGGTGAAGGCGGAAAGGACAGTTTCTGCACAATGCTTGCAACTCGTTGCAGGTACTGGACAGAGTGGGACAAATCGGTTGCCGATCAAAGGAAAGCAACGCTTAGAACGGCTTTGGTTGGCTGGCAGCTTGATTGCATAATGTAAGTTGGGCCTCAAGGGTTCCCGGGGTGGAGGGCGGCTAGTCTAGCCCAATCTCATGGAGGACTCGGCGGGGAAAGGGCGTATATGTTCGAACGGTACACGGAGAAAGCACGGCGCGTAATCTTTTTCGCGCGCTACGAGGCCAGCCAATTTGGTTCTCCCTATATAGAGACGGAGCACCTGTTGCTGGGCCTTCTGCGCGAAGATAAAGCTCTCACCAACCGGTTCCTGCGCTCTCATGCCTCAGTGGAGTCGATCCGCAAGCAGATCGAGGGACATACCACCATCCGGGAGAAGGTTTCGACCTCGGTCGATCTTCCGTTGAGCAATGAGTGCAAACGGGTTTTGGCATATGCCGCCGAAGAGGCGGAACGGCTTTCTCATAAACACATTGGAACGGAACACCTTCTATTGGGGCTCTTGCGCGAAGAGAAGTGCTTTGCAGCAGAAATTCTGCATGAGCGCGGTCTCCGACTGTCTACCATCCGTGAAGAACTGGCTCGTACGAGCCAGGAGAAGTCTCAGCCGCAGCGCCAGAGAGAGTCTTCCCTGCTAGCGGAGTTCTCCCGGGACCTGACCCAGGCGGCCATGGATACCCAGCTTGACCCACTTATCGGCCGCGAGAATGAACTCGATCGCGTGATCCAGATCCTTTGCCGCCGGACCAAGAACAATCCGGTGCTCATCGGTGAGCCAGGGGTTGGCAAGACGGCCATCGTTGAAGGATTGGCTCAGCGTATCGCTGATGGTGAAGTTCCGTCGTTCCTTGCCGATAAGCGAATTCTCGCTCTCGACCTTTCGCTAATCGTCGCCGGAACCAAGTACCGGGGTCAATTCGAAGAGCGATTGAAGACCATTATGAAGGAGTTGATGGAGTCCCAGAATTCCATCATCTTCATCGATGAACTTCATACTCTGGTCGGAGCAGGTTCAGCGGAGGGATCGCTCGACGCAGCCAACATCCTGAAGCCGGCACTCTCCCGTGGCGAAATCCAGTGTATCGGAGCAACTACACCGGGCGAATACCGGAAGTCGATCGAGAAGGATCGCTCGTTGGAGCGCCGGTTCCAGGCGGTGAAAGTTCCGCCGCCGGACGAGAGCGATGCGACCAAGATTCTGTTCGGTGTGAAAGACCGTTACGAGAAGTTTCACGCGGTCACCTACACCGACGACGCTATCAACTTCGCTGTTTCGCATTCGAACCGGTATATTCCGGACCGCTTTTTACCGGATAAGGCCATTGATTTAGTGGACGAGGCTGGCGCCCGCGTCAAGTTGCGCCAGACTTCGCTGCCCGAGGAGATAACGGAAGTCCAGAAGAGGATTAAATTCATCGTCCATCGTATGGAGAACGCCATCGCGAACCACGAGTTCGAGAAGGCGCGCTTCTACTCGGACGAGGAACGCAAAGAGCGCGAGAACCTGCGCGCCCTTCGCGAAAAATACCACCTCGATGAATCCTCCACCGGCGTTGTCGGTCGGGAGGACATCGAGGATGTGGTATCGCGCTGGACCGGCGTTCCCATCACTTCGATCAAAGAAGAAGAGACGCAGAAACTATTACGAATTGAAGAAGAGCTGCACAAGCGAGTGATTTCGCAGGACAAGTCCATTGTTGCGCTGGCTCGAGCCATTCGTCGCTCCCGCGCCGGACTGAAGAGCCCGAATCGCCCGATTGGTTCGTTCCTTTTCCTCGGACCAACCGGCGTAGGCAAAACCGAAGTCGCACGCACCTTGGCGCAGTTCATGTTCGGCAGCGAGAAGTCGCTGGTTCGCTTCGACATGTCCGAGTTCATGGAAAAGCACTCGGTCTCGAAGCTGATCGGCTCGCCTCCCGGATACGTGGGCTACGAAGAGGGTGGACAGCTGACCGAACGCGTGAAGCGCGCACCGTACTCCGTCGTTCTGCTGGACGAAATCGAGAAGGCGCATCCAGATGTCTTCAACATCCTCTTGCAGGTCTTCGAAGACGGCCAGTTGACCGATGGTCTCGGTAACACCGTGGACTTCAAGAATGCCATCATCATCATGACTTCGAACATTGGAGCCCGTCACCTGCAGCGTCGTGAGGGTTTGGGATTCCAGTCGAGCAAAGAAGAGATGGTGTCAGAAAAAATCGAAGACCTGGTGAAGAACGAGGTCAAGCGCACCTTCAACCCCGAGTTCCTGAACCGCTTGGACGAGATCATTCTGTTCAACGCGCTCAGCGAGGCAGATCTGATTCAGATCCTGGAGTTGATGGTCAACCAGTTGAACGCGAACCTGGCGCAGAAGTCGATCACGGTAAGCGTGACCGATGAAGCCAAGAAATGGATCCTCAACCAGACGCTTACGGACCGCAGCTACGGCGCGCGTCCGCTGCGTAGGGCGCTTCAGAAGTACATCGAAGATCCGCTGTCAGAGGCTCTGATCCAGGGCACGATCAACGAGCGTCCCGCGTTCATCGAGGTATTTCTGGACAATGGAAAGCTGTACTACCGTCCAGTAGACTCGAAAGAGAACGAAGGCGTCCTCTTGTACGAGAACTGACGCTCAGTGCATAAGCGTCACCTGAGTTGAGGCGCAGGTCCTGTCGCGTGTTCTTCGCACGCTGGGCGAGCCGAAAACGAAGGATCTCACAGTTCCATACCATGGAAGCGGGGAGCGGGAAACCGCTCCCTAGCTTTTTGGCAAAAGTCACAGATCTTCTTGCGAAATCCAGCCTGCTCTCACCTTGGCCAGAGCCACCCAAACGTTCCCGCAGTCAGCAAGCCGTACACAAGCCCATCCACTACTTCCTTGATCGTCATTCCCCAGGGCTGACCTTTCCAGATGCCATTGCTCAGTTGACTTAAACCATAGGCCATAAATGCCGCCGTACCCGCAACCCGGAAAACCTGCAAATAGTGCGTGCCGGGTGCCAGAGTCCGCCCGGTGAGATAGGCCGAAAAGAAGCCGACGATCAGGCAATAGACAAACCACAATCCCAGGAACTTCCCCATGACTGGTGGACCGGCAGGAAAAATCGTCAAGTGCCCCACTGGCCCCTCTTTGTACTTCTGCTGCATCGCCGGTGATTTCATGTCTTTGTGACTGCAAAAAGGAAAGATGTAGAGACCGCGTGTCAGTCCGGCTCCACGCAGCGCGGCTCGAACCTTGTCTTCATCCGGCAACGGGCGATAATCGCTGCGATGATAGGGCAACAGCATGTGCATGACTGAACTGGCTATGAAAACAATGACAGCTGCGACTACGATCGGAAGCCACAGAGCGGTGAGCGGAACCATCTTTTATCTCCAATTTTCTTTGATCCGACGCTGGGGTTTTGCACCGGAGGCTACTCTGCCCCGAAGGGCTCGTCAAGCGTGCGTCGGCGCACCCAGCTAAACTCTTGCAATACTGCACCGGAAATCTCACGGATTGCGCTTCCCTGGCCGTGCAATTAACCTGCTGCTTCCATTCGCACCTACCGAGGAATACATGACCAAGTTTCTGATCGATGCCCTGGGATGGATCGGTGCGCTATCGCTGATCGTCGCCTACGCTTCTGTTTCCTTCCGCAAGATGGCGGCGGACGGCGCCCTATATCAGCTCATGAATGCACTGGGCAGCTTCCTGTTGATTGTGAACACGGTGTACTACCGAGCGTATCCGTCGGCTTTCGTCAATGTGGTCTGGATAACCATCGCTGTCGCTGCTCGTCTACGAGTTAAGCGCTATCAGTATGCCAAACACGAAAACTAATCCCACGCTCATCGACCTGAGTCACACCATCGAACATGGCTTGATTACTTACAAGGGCTTGCCCGGGCCGATCATCTGCGACTACATGAGTCGTGAGCAGTCGCGCACGCACTACGCTCCGGGAACCGAATTCCACATTGGCAAGATCGAGATGGTCGCCAACACTGGAACTTATCTGGATTCGCCGTTTCACCGCTATGCCGATGGCAAGGATTTGTCGCAACTGGTCCTGGAAAAATTGGTGAACCTTTCCGCCATTAAACTGCCCGTTCCAGGGCAGCAGGCCATCGACTCTTCGGTTTTGCGTAAGCGAAACGACCTCGCAGGCAAAGCCGTATTGTTCGAGACTGGATGGTCAAAGCACTTCAACACGCCCCAGTATTTCGAAGGCCATCCTTTTCTCACCGAAGATACGGCCCAATTCCTGGCTGATTCACGTGTGGCGCTGGTAGGCATCGATTCCTTGAACATTGACGACATCAGCGACCTTCGACGTCCGGTGCATTCGATCCTGCTCAAGCGTGAAATCCCGATCGTTGAACACTTAACGAATCTCGCCTCCATCACCAGCGATCAATTCCATTTTTCAGCGGTGCCGCCGAAGGTCAAGGGATTCGGGACTTTCCCCGTGCGCGCCTTCGCTCAGCAATGTTAGGCACCGCGGGGACGCTGCTTTTGGAAAGGCACCGATGTTTTTCTGCTCCTTTAGGAGCTCGCACTCAATCTCATACCCATGTCCGCCATGATGGGGGGAGACGCACATGGAGAAGGTCAACATCGCCGAGAAATTCGCTAAGATTTCCGAATACTGGAAGCCGTACATTGCCGCCGAACTGAATGGCCAACTAGTGAAGCTCGACAAGCTCAAGGGCGAATTCGTCTGGCATCATCACGAGAATGAAGACGAGATGTTCCTCGTGGTGAAGGGGGAATTTCGTATTGAGTTCCGCGACAAGACCGTGCATTTGGGTGAAGGCGAGTTCATCGTGGTTCCGCGCGGAGTGGAACACCGTCCCGTCGCTGACGAGGAAGCTTGGATCCTTCTGTTCGAACCAGGCACAACTCTGAACACGGGGAACGTCCAAAACGAAATGACGCTGCACGAATTGGATCGGGTTTAAACAGGCGCTTGTCCACGCCCCGTGCACGCCGGACAGCCACATCAGTTACGCCGACAAATCAGTGTAGGTTTACGGCCTGATAGTCAACTCTTAGTGTCGCGCCGCAGGAACGGTGCTCGAAACTTCCCTCATTGCCGTGCATCTATATGACATAACGATGGATATCACTCTCTACTCAGCATTCTGGTGCGGCGATTGCCGCGAGGCCAAGCGGTTTCTGCAGCGACATA
>JBLNFC010000071.1:0-5263 GCA_050263355.1 Acidobacteriota bacterium | reverse complement strand
ATCCAGCGCGAAGGCCGCGCACTCCTGTGCTGATGCCGATAGCAGACTTCGAAACGTTTAGCGCGAGCGGATCCAAGGCGCGTTGTGAGGTAAAGGCCCACGACGCACCTTTCATGACTGTGCCCAATTTTGTGCCTACCGGCAGTCCCTACCACTTGCTGCGAAGTGCGAGCCTGAAGGCGATAACCTCAACTCCTGCCGTATTATGCCGCAATACTCCGCATATGGCATTACATGGCGCAAGTCATTGAATTTCCGAGAGGCAAGTCTCCGGAGGCAATCGCTCTATCCAGCTGAGCTACGGGCGCGTCCGCTCCTAAGTTTACATACTCGGACGTGTGGCAGCAATGCAGTCTGTTGGCGACATCTCATATCAATGAGAAGTGTGTGCGCCGTCGGTGCGTGGCAAGACACACTTCTGCAAATGGATGCATCGAGGGAGCTTCTTTAGAGAAGCGAACAGGACGAGGAGCCTACCAGCGTCCCCCGCCGCCGCCACCGCGGCCTCCGCGATCGCCACGATCGCGGCCTCTTCCACCGCCACCGCTGCGTCCGCCTCCACCGCCGCCGCCGCCCCGTTCCGTCTTCGGACGAGCTTCATTGACATTGAGTGTGCGGCCGCCAAGTTGCGATCCGTTCAGAGCCGCGATGGCTTTTTCCCCGTCTTCGTCGTTTGTCATTTCGACGAATCCGAAGCCGCGCGAACGACCGGTATCGCGGTCCGTCATAATAGCTACTCGATCCACCTGTCCATACTGCTCGAACATCTGACGTAGCTCGTCTTCCCCCGTATTGAAACTCAGGTTTCCCACGAAGATATTCTTCAAGTGATTGCCCCTCGGTCACTGAGCTATTTGAATGCAGCTGTCTTCGGCGGGGGCGTGGGTGCCTCGAATTGGCAGACGCCTCATGGTCGGGACGGAGCGAACGTTCAAACGCGGCGGAAGTATAGCAAAACTTTACAAATACAGTATGTGATCAAATGCTGGCGCCGTTCAGGCCATTCCGCTACTGGGACGCCCCCGAGTGGAGTCCTGAGGCACCCCAGAGCGGCTATTGGCTGCGTTCGCACGCTAAATTCCGAAACAGAGGGCAAATCCCTAGCAGTCGTCCACCTTCCAGTAGCCCGCACGCTCGTATCCGATGCGCAGCAAGCGGTTTTTCGGATCATGGCGCTTACCGCAATTGGGACACACCAGGAATGAACGAAGATGAGTACCTTGCCGGTCATAGTCCTCTGCGACCGAAAACATGGTTCCGCAACTGCATGGAACCAGGCGCAGGGCAAGTCTTTCTGTATCCTCATCTTGCATAAGGAAAAAAGTATAGCGCCGAGTTGCCGGGCTCTGCTTGGACCCAAACATCGCCAGGATTAAAGCCAATGGGAAAGTTGGTTTCTGGCCGTGGTTGTTCCACGCGTTGAAGGATTCCGTGCGCCATATGCATCTGATGAGCAGCACCGCAAAGCCGCTGATAATCCACAGCGTCCACTTGCACTTCCCTGAGTTCCGGCGAACTTCTCCGCTCTTAAGCAACCGAACGCTTAATGGTGCGATCTTCGATGGATCGAAATTGAACCGCGGTTCAAGCCGGAACCAGAATTTGCGGCCTTCTGTGCAATGTACGACTGGTTGCCATTCACTCATGAACAGCTGTTAGATCCCTCTGGCTGCTATCGGAATCTGTCTTATGCTTCTCACATGCGCTGGAGAATGCATGCAGAACAAATTCGCATGGAATTGCCTGTCGCCAACTTCGTCGCTGATATCGCGCAGCCCCGGGGCTAGCTTATCAAGCGAGCCAATCTGTGATTTAAGGACCCATAGCTCGCACCGCTCCCGAGCAAAGAATTCCTACCAATTACGCTGTAGACGGTGCAGCGCTGCATCCGTTCCTACCATCCTAAGCGCGATTATCAAGCGCACAGCTTCGGTGCTGGCGAAAGGAAGTTCTGGTGCTGAGAATCGCACTTTTCATCTTGCTACTGTTCGGTTGCGCAACTCTTGCTGCTGCGCAAAGCAACGACATCGCTGTAACCGGAGGAGGAATGTTCGCGTTTACGAACCCATTGGATCTTGGCGCGGCCTGGGCGCTTGAGGGGACCTTCGCGCATCGGATAGCGGCACCGCCCGTAGTCTCGCTTTACTTGGAGGTGCCGGTCGCGGGTTCATTCAGTTCGTCCATTCCTACGCTGAGTGGAATCTCGGTCGCGCGCAGCTACACATCGCTTTTCGTGACGCCCGGCTTACGTGTGAAACTCGCGCCTGCTTTTCCCCTCTCGCCGTATTTTTCCGTCGGTGTTGGCTATGCACATTTCAATCATCAACTGTTCAATGGAACCAGCAGCACAAATGACTCCGTGGCTTTTGATATCGGCGGGGGACTTGATCTGAAAATCGCACCCTTCATCGGTCTACGCGGGGAGATCCGCGATTTCAACTCAGGCGGACTCGATATTCCAACACTAGCGTTCGGCCGGCAGAACAACCTGTTTGTCACGGCAGGCGTGGTGTTGCGTTTCTAAGTACTCCCTGCCGGTGTTGGCAGTCAAAGCGCTAGAGATCGGAGCGAGGCCTCGGACAAATTAACAATAATGTTAAATCGGCGGCCTGGCGCGGAAGCAGAATCGGAAAGTGTTGGAATCATGCACCTCTTTGGTGAATGTTTTTGCACACGACTTTTCCTCAGGCATTCACCCGTATGACGCTAGGACTGCGGTACATCATGGCTTCGAGGTGACACGACCTGATAGTAGCTGGCACTTCAATTGCACAGCAGGTTAGCGAGGAAATGATGAGTTCAGGGAAGGAAGCTGTGGAAGGCAATCGTGCACAGGCTTTAACCATTCCAGTAGCCGCAGGCGCCGCGGTTGTGATCGTGATCCTGTGTTCCGCCGTCTACTCCGTGCTGCACTATTTATTTTAGTTATTTTCTGACGCTTCCCGGACGGCACGACTGCAGACGGCGATTGTCTTATTGAACACCCGACCCAATCTGTTCCTATCCGAACCGGAATCAACTATCTAAAAGGCTAGGGCGCGCCTTGTTCGGAGACAGCAGTTGGCTGACCCCGACTCAATGCGCGCCCGCTTCAATCAAGCGCCTTCGGGCGAGTGCAGAACGCGGAAGGTATTGCCGCCGTTCGACCATACCAAGATCAACGCGTCCTGGCCGGTAGTCACGCCGCTCAACGCTTGCTTCACGTCAGAAGCGCTCTGGACAGGCTTGCGATTAACTTCGAGAATCACATCGCCGCGTTGCAGTCCCGCATTGTCCGCGGCACTGCCCGGCTGCACCTGCTCAACCACGGCGCCGTGCACGTTCTCAGGAGCCTGTAGTTGTTGGCGAATGTCAGGCGTCAAATCGCCCAGACCTAAGCCCCAGCGAGCCTTTCCGCGTTCGCCGGCTGAGCTGTCGGCAGTGCGATCACGCGCGCCCATTTCGCCCAGTGTGACGGGAAGAGTTTCGCTTTTTCCGTTCCTCAGGATGCCAAGGCGAATCGTTGTGCCGGGTTGCTTCAATCCGACTTCCGCCTGCAGTTCGCCGGCGTCGCTGACTTTGGTTCCATTCAGTTCGGAGATTACATCCCCTACCTTGAGTCCAGCTTTTGCACCCGGCGAGGCAGGTTCTACCTGCGTCACCACCGCGCCAGCGGCCGTGTTCAGATCGAAAAATTTCGAGTTCTCCGGCGTTACGTCAGAGATCCCAACTCCCATGTAGCCGTGTTGCATCTTTCCCGTGCGGATCAGACTCTCAACCGTGGGCCGCACAATCTGTGACGGAATCGCGAAACCCATTCCCGAGAATCCTCCCGAGGACGAAATCAGGAAGGTGTTGATGCCCACGACTTCGCCGTGCGCGTTCACCAGGGGACCTCCCGAGTTGCCAGGATTGATGGCAGCATCGGTCTGTATGAACTGTCCGGGCTTTCTGCGATCCGTGACAGACGGATTAGGACGGTTCAGAGCACTGACAATGCCGCGCGTAACGGTGAAGCGGAAGCCAAACGGATTGCCGAAAGCCAGGACCGTCTGTCCTGGATGCAATTGTGTCGAATCGCCCCAGGGAGCATTCGGTAAATTCGTTTGATTGACCTTGATTACCGCTAAATCAGTGAGGGGATCCTTGCCGACCAGCTTGGCAGGAAGAATGCGGCGATCGCTCATCGTTACCCGAATGTCCATCGCGCCATCTACCACGTGGTTGTTGGTCACGATGTACCCATCCGGCGAGATAATCACGCCACTGCCGAGACCGTGTTCAATCTGCGGCTGAGGCCGGATGCCGTGTCCGAAAAATTGTCCGAATGGGTTGATCTGCTGTCCATCGTCGTCTCCGTTTCCGGGTTCCTGACCTTCCGCAGCCATTTCGGGCTTGGTGCGCGAGGTCACCGTGACATTCACGATCGCTGGCGTAACTCGCGCGGCCAACGTCTCCATGGCGTGGTCGAGCGAAAGTAACGCGCCGACGCTGTTGTCATCGAGCGGAGTTGCCGTAGGCACGGCTACTGCCGCCCTTGCGTCCACTGGTTTAGCCGCCTGATAAGCCGCCAGTGAGCCAGCCATCACAATGGCCAGCGTGGGGGCAACCAGTCGGCGGGAAATTACTTTTTTCCAAGTTCTTTCAATCCGGCTTCTCATTTTCTGTTTTTCTCCTAGTACAACTAAATATTTAGTTAACGTCGATACACCTAAAATCGCGTTGTGCACTCAAGCTTCTAAATTTGCTGCGAAGAATGTGGCTGTGTTTGTGCGGAGCTGGGGTGGAAAAGGGTCAAGTGAACCGCGCCCACGCTCCAGAAGACTTCGCCATCATCGGAGTAATTGGTCCGTATGACGAGGAAGTAGGCTTGCGAAGAATTGGCTACCTTCGCCCTTGCTTCAGTGGCTTTCGCCAGGCGCACCGACCTAGTCGCTGATAACCCAGGCGCTGACATTGCCCGTAGATCAGGTTTCTGCTGTAACTGCACCGGTTTCTGAGCAACGCCTCGTGTCACCCGCTCTGACGAGCGAAGGCTGGCGTTCAGCAGGGAAGGCGCCTGACGGTGGACGTTCGGCGTGGTCGGCGAAACTTGTTTGCTCGAGGCAATCTGTAAGGGTCTTGAAATTCGAAGCGACGCCGGCGCCTGATCTGCAAAAGAAATCAGTTGCGGAATGTGCAATGACGCGAACGATGAGAGGACAGAGAACACCGCCACCAGCGCCAGCGCCGGTTTCCACAATGTGATTCTGCTACCGCGCTTAGAATCCAGAATTCGCGTAAT
>JBLNFC010000070.1:0-4460 GCA_050263355.1 Acidobacteriota bacterium | reverse complement strand
CCGGGACTTTGCAGTCGAAAACGCGCAGTGGATTCGTGATCGCACGGCGTTGACAGTCCACGCACATCTGCGGCGCCACGGGTTGGAGCGCCTTGCGCAATGCCTCATTGAAAAGAGGGCGGTCGTTGACGCAGCCTACCGAATTGAGTTGCAGGTTCCAGTTATCGATGCCGAGACGATCCAGAAATGTCGCGAGCAATTCGATGACTTCAGCATCGCGTGCGGGAGACTCGCTCCCGGCCGTAGGCGGCCCGATCACTTCCGCGCCAATCTGGTAGAACTGGCGGTAACGTCCCTTCTGTGGACGCTCCCTACGGAACTGAGGGCCCATGTAAAAGAGCTTGTTGAGGCCGCGTTCCCAGAGCTTATGCTCGATGTAAGCGCGTACGACTCCGGCCGTGTTCTCGGGACGAAGGGTGAGCGACTGGCCCTTCTCGCTCTCGGCGCGAGCGCGATCTTCCCATGTGTACATCTCCTTAGCGACGATGTCCGTTTCTTCACCGACAGAACGCGCGAAGAGCTGCGTCTCTTCGAATACGGGCGTCCGAATCTCGTGAAAGTTGTAGACACGAAACACCTCACGCGCTGCCGATTCGACAAAATTCCACAATGCCGTGTCGGGCGGCAGCAGGTCGCGAGTTCCTCGGACAGCTTTAATCATTTCAGTCGTTAGTGGTTGGTCGTTGATCGCGGGCCAAATGTACCCGCAGCAATGCTGCAGTGCTGAACATTCGGCGTCGCCTTATGGACGCCCTACTTCTCCTGCAAGTACATTTTCTTGTACCCCAGATAATTGTCGGCGTACATCAGGATCATCTCCTGATCCTCCTCTTCCAAATGGCGCCGCAGTTTTCCTGGCGAGCCCATCCACAAGGAATTCGGTTCGACGACGGCTCCTTCTGAAATCAGCGTACCCGCAGCGATGATGGAGCCTGCACCGATGTGAGCGCCATTCAAGACGATACTGCCCATCCCAATTAAGCAGCGGTCTTCAATCGTGCAGCCGTGGAGGGTAACAGAATGACCAACCGTGACGTAGTCGCCCACGAAAACTCCGTGCTTTTCCTTCATACCGTGCAGAACACTGCAGTCCTGAATGTTGGAATAGTGCCCTACGCGAATCGAGTGAACGTCCCCCCGCAGGACCGCATTCATCCACACACTGGAGTGTTCTCCAAGTTGGACATCACCGATGAGCTGGGCCGATTGGTCTACATAAGAAGTCTCTGGAATGACTGGCGTAATACCCCGATAAGATCGAATCATGGCTTTCTTCCAAGATGCTGGCGACCCTCAGGTGGGTTCAACACGCAGCAAGTAAAAGAACGAACATAACATGGCAAGAGGATGAGGCCCAACTTCCGCGGTTGTTTGCATGAATGATTAATTCCGCAGCAGTACACGTTCCTCCGATTCCTCCAACTTGCCGGGTACTCTGTTCCGGCTGCGCTTCGACTGTCATAATGACAGAATGGAAAGTGCTTTGCCTGCTGAGCGTTGGCTCCCGAAGTCGGTCCTTTGTTTACGCGAATACAACTTCAACAAATTAGTTCACGACGTTCTCGCCGGAATCACTGTCGGTCTGGTCGCACTGCCTTTAGCGATGGCGTTCTCTATCGCATCAGGGTTGACGCCGCAGGCGGGCATTTACTGCGCGATCGTTACCGGCTTCCTGGTTTCCGCTCTTGGGGGTTCGAAAACCCAGATTGGTGGGCCGACCGGCGCCTTCGTCGTGGTGGTTGCGGGGATTGTCGCAGTGCATGGTGTTGACGGACTTTTTATGTGCACAGTTATGGCCGGCGTTCTGCTGGTCATTATGGGCGCGAGTGGCATGGGAACGGCTGTGAAGTACATTCCGCGTCCGGTCGTGATCGGCTTCACCAACGGCATCGCTGTCTTGATCGCCAGCACGCAGGTGAAGGATTTCTTCGGCTTGCAGTTGGATAAAGTTCCGGGCGTTTTCTCTTTGCGCATGCAAGCCCTGGCAGGTAGCTTCCATACTCTTTCGTACACCGCAACAGTGGTTGCCGCTGCAACCGTGCTGATCATCCTTGTTTGCCGCACCATTTCCATTCGCATTCCGGGCTCGATACTTGCTCTGCTCTTGGGAACCGCCGTGGTGGTGGTGTTCAAAATTCCTGTAGAAACCATCGGCACTCGTTTCGGCGGCATTCCCAGCGGACTTCCCCATCTGCAGATCCCGAACTTTCGTTTTGACCTGATTCATGGGCTGCTAGGTCCTGCTTTCACCGTGGCCATGCTTGGGGCTATCGAGTCGCTGATGTCGGCCGTGGTCTCCGATCGGATGAGCAATGATCGCCACAACCCGAATGTTGAACTGATCGGCCAGGGTGTCGCCAACATTGCGTCTCCGATGTTCGGCGGCCTACCCGCAACTGGAGCCATCGCTCGCACAGCAACTAACATTCGGGCGGGCGCGCAATCGCCCATTGCCGGCATCGTGCACGCGCTGACACTCCTCTGTGTTCTGCTTTTCGCAGCTCCGCTAGTCAGTTATGTTCCTATGGCCGCTCTTTCGGGGATTCTGATGGTCGTCTCCTACAACATGGGGGAGTGGCGGGAAATCCCGCAACTGCTCAAGCTCACGAAGACTGACATCAGCGTCTGGCTTGTGACCTTCGCTTTGACGGTTTTCGCTGACCTCACAGTTGCGGTGGAAGCCGGCATGATCCTGGCTGCACTGCTGTTTATCAGCCGCGTTGCAAGCACCACCACAGTATCCCAGGTCACCGACGATTACATCGAAGACGGCCGCGTACACATCTTGCAAGACAAAGATATCCCCTACTATGCGACGATTTTCCGCATCCATGGACCATTCCTGTTCGGTGCAACCGACAAGATTTCAGCTTTGACTGAGAATCTTCACAAGTTGCCGCCAGTCGTTATCCTGCGCTTGCGCAATATGACTGCGCTCGATGCCACTGGTTTGTTCGCGCTCGAGGAGATTGCCAACCAGCTACACACAACCAAACGGACATTAATCCTTTGCGGAGCCCGTGAACAGCCCTCTCAGTTGATCCATCAGGCAGAGTTCGAGCAGGTTATTGGGGCCGAGAATATCTGCCAAAATGTGCAGGAGGCGCTTCGCCGTGCCGAGGAAGTCTATGAACGGGTGGAAACGAGAGCCGCGGCCGCAAGAACTTCTGCGGGCGCTTGAAGTGCGCTCGCGCCGAGATTATCTGCAGTCGTCAATTCCACTCATCTGTCCTTTTGCCCGGAGCGGAGCAGGCTCATCATAGTGAGGATTCAAAGACGCCGCTACGCTCAGGTTCATGTCACCCGTGAGCAGAGGCAACATTGACACTCGCTCGATCGAGTAGCACAATGCCGACTCATTTGCACTCGATCTCTGAGGAGATGCATGCCCTTGCCCCGCTCGGTTATTGCTTTGACTCTGCTTCTGCTCTTAGGATCATTAACTGCTCAGACCAGCGCACCCAGCCCATCGTCAGCGTCAGCACCGGGTTCTGCTGCTAAGCGTCCCATCAGCGAGAGAGATCTCTTCCGATTTACGTGGATCACCGATCCGCAGCTCTCGCCCGATGGCCGCCGTGTCGCGTTTACGCGCGTGATAGTCGACGACAAGCGCACCGGGTATGAGACTTCCATCTGGACGGTGGCGACCAGCGGCAACACCGCTCCGATGCGTATGACCAATGGCAAGCACGATTCCGGCGCGCGCTGGTCGCGGGACGGTGGTTCCATCGCGTTCGTTCGCGGCGGCGACAAGGATGAAATTGGCAAGCCGACTCCCCCACAGATTGCGATTCTGCCGCTTGGCGGCGGCGAAGCCTGGACCATCACCGACCTACCTAAGGGGGCAAGCCATCCGGTATGGTCTCCTGACGGCAAGCGCATGGCTTTTCTCAGTAGCACAACGCCAGACGATATTGCCAAGGCCGGGCGCCTGAAAAACCGTCTAAAGGGTCGCGAGCAAGAGAAAACCGCGGACAAGAGGCGCCGCACGAAACCAGGAGCGGCTGTTGCCGTCCTGGCATGATTCGGTGCCGGCAACTGTGCCCGTTTGGTCAAAATACTCGTCCGGCACGGATAATCCAGTCATCGCTACCATGTTGATTCAGCATGCGGAACAAAACCTGGGCACAGTTTCTGGCGTACGCGACAGGTCTGGTGAATCAGCGCCTGCTCCTTCAGTGCGAATACCTCGTCGCAGAGAACCGAATCCTGCGCTCGCACCTGCCTGGCAGGGTCGGACTCTCCGACTCCGAGCGGCGCACACTTGCCGAAATCGGCCGACGCCTCGGTCGCAAACTTCTCTCCGAGGTCGCCTGTGTCGCCAAGCCGGAGACGATTCTCGCCTGGTATCGTCGCCTGATCGCCCGCAAGTTCGATGGATCCAAGCATCGCACCTATCCGGGCCGACCGCGAGTCAGCCCAGAGATCGAGGCGCTCATCGTGCGCATGGCCAAAGAGAA
>JBLNFC010000069.1:0-3613 GCA_050263355.1 Acidobacteriota bacterium | reverse complement strand
GTTGAACTGGCAAAGTAGTGGAGCTTCCTACTATGTGGTCAGCCCGCAAGTTGGGGCCGTGCGCGGAACCAGCGTCTCGGTTACTCCGACACAAACCACGAGTTACACGCTGAATGCGACTAATCAATATGGCCGGTCGACGGCGACGGTGACCGTTACGGTGCAGTAAAAGAACGCAGGAGCGGCGACAAAGGACAATGCGCCAATTCGCCACGACCTACGGGATACAGTTGGACGTCGAGAGGTCGACGTGTTGACTGTTGAACTTAGTACACTGCCACAATGCCGGAGTCTTCGCCTTACGTCCGGGGGGACAGTGGGTAGGGTCGTAGGCTGCGCGACACATGCCGGACCTCGCACCCAAGCAATAGCCGGTCAGTACTCCCCGAGCAGAGACTCCACAGTGGAATCCGAAGGTGAGCGCCTGAGCCTCCGGATTGCTGATGGTCATGTCGGGATCTTTCAAGACCAACGGGGATACTGGTTTCTCCGCTGGCGCGAAAACCGAACAGAGACAGAAAACCGCGATCACAGACGACCAGATGCGAGTCCGTTTCATAAGTTCCTTTCAAACTGGACGGTCCATAATCGCTGGTTTGCAGAATCACGGACGTGTTCGTACTCATAGTTCCAACGACCTGGACGGCCTACGTCTCAGATTAGGCCTTGCTTATAAGCAGTTGAAAGGCCGGACCACGCGGAAAGACTTCAAAGGAGTTACAGCACGAGCGGTACTCAGGGACAGCATTCCTTGTATCCGAAGGGTTCCGCACTATCCGCCCAGATAGCTGGTATCTGCGCACGTTGTTGTAGGCGGAGCGTGGTAGCCCCGGGGTAATTCGAACAGCCGACCAATGAATTGTCTCGCTTACTCCAACACTAAACGAGGTGTTACACGGTGAATGCGACTATCAATATGGCCGATCGACGGCGACGGTGACCGTTACGGTGCAGTAAAGAGTCAGGAGGGCGTGAGTGCGGGAAAGCGCATACCCGCGAGGGTTAACACGCCCCGTCGCGTTTAAGCTCACTCACGCCCAGCGGTTGATTTTAGGGTGGTTGTAAGAAATGTAAATCGGGTGGATTGCTGGCCGGCTGCTGGCTTTGATAGGCCCTCCCAGGTCCACGCACTAGTGCTGCAGCTTGGATAGAACGAATGCGATCAGGAACCCAATTACGGTAATCAGTCCTGCAAAATCATGGGTTTCGGCGAAGGCTTCCGGAATCATGGTATCCACCAGCATAGAGAGAATTGCGCCGGCAGCGACCGAGATGGTGGCTGCAATTATATCCGCGCTGAAATGCCGGAATACCACATAGCCGATCAGTGCCGCGATTGCTGAGATGAACGCAATACCACCCCATACACCGAAGACGTACGTCTTTGAGCGACCGGCTTTTCTCATGCCGGCAGAGCTGGAGAGGCCTTCAGGTACGTTCGATAAAAAGACGGCAGCAACCGTCACCGTGCTAACTGCTCCGCCGGCAATCATGCTTACTCCGATGGCAATGGATTCAGGAATGCCATCCAACAGAGCGCCAATGGCGATTGCTAATCCGCTCCCTGGGTCGTCACTTTCAGAGGGTTGTTGCTGGCCGGAACGTTTGCGGTCGCGGGCTCCCTTACGAGCCAACAACCAGTTTGCAGCGGTGTAGACGACAGCACCGGAAATGAATCCAATCGCAGCAGCATCGAACCCGCCGCGTTTGAACGATTCGTCCATCAAGTCGAAGGCCAACGCCGAGATCATTACGCCGCTGCCGAACGCCATTACTCCGGCGACGATGCGTTGGCGAACGTTAGCTAAAAATCCGATGCCGGCGCCCAGCAATAGTGCAGACCCGCCGAGCAGTCCCCACAAAAACGAAGCTAACCAGAGTGGCATGTTGCTCCGATCGTTTGGAAATTCTGGTAGCCCCGAGGTGATTCGAAAAGCCGATGAAACGGATTTAGAAACCGCTGCTCTGTCCACCTGCGCTGCGGGGCGATTTCGCAGGAGGAGAAGCCGGTTCAGTCCCCGGAAGCTGCGATGAGCGGAAAACAAGAGAGTGAATCAAGCTATTACTGTTTCCGCAGCCATTTTAGCAAGTTTGTTATAGGCTTCTGGCCGCTTCTATTGCGAGTACTCGAGTTTTCAGAACGTGCTCGGGTGTCTGCGTGGCGCGTCATGACACTTGTTTCGTGGATTACGGATGGGGACAATGGCGCGCGGACGCTCATATGCGAAAACAATGGCGCATCTCTCCCCTTTTTTTATTGCTTGTTGCTCTTGGTTTCGTCACGTTACTGAGAGGCTCCGCCTTGTTTCATCAGAGGCCAATCCGAAAATCACTGATGAGAGCGGAGATCGCTAATATTCGTGATCAGTTTTATGATGAGGCTCCTTAATAAAGCTTGGGCGCCGTGATCGCCGGTGGTGCTATGTGAAAGGTTTTCGCTGAAACTCGTTACGGACAGATGTCATCCAATGACTCCTGCTGTAATCGGGTGCGATAAAATCATTGCCGTTTGCCAGCCCGCAATTCTGGTGATGGTTGATTCAACGGGGACACCTGCCAACATGCGATTCTGCAGAAATCAAAGCCTATGACTCACAACGACTTGTCAGCACAAGAAATCGTCGATGCACTTCACAGCCATTTGGCAGTGCTGGACAGGGATGGCAACATTACCCATGTGAATGAAGCATGGGTTCGGTTCTCGGAGAAGAGGGGCGCATTGCCATCCTCCACGGGTGTGGGCGTCAACTACTTTGCCGTGTGCCGCGCACGAGGAGCAACGCCCGAAGTAGAAGAAATGCTCGCTGGTATTCGGGATGTCATAAACGAGGCGATCCCGCAATTCCGTGCTGAATATACGTGCAATACCCCCAAAGAGGCCTACTGGTATGAGTTGATGGTCAAACCGCTTCCAAAGCCGCACCGGGGAGCAGTTGTGTATCACACCGACATCACGGAACTCAAGAAGGCTAGGGAGGAGTACGCCGTAATTTTGAACGGCGCACGCGGAATCCTGTGGCGAGCGAAATTACCCGGATTTCAAACCATCTTCACCAGCAAACACGTGGAAACTATTCTGGGCTATTCAGTTCAGGCTTGGACTACCCAGCCCGATTTGTGGATCAATCGCATACATCCGGAAGACCGCGAGTGGGTGTTGGCATTTACGGCGCGAGCCACGGAAGAGGGACGAAGTCACGATTTCGAGTACCGCATGATCTCAGCCGATGGGCAAACGGTTTGGCTGCGCAACATTGTCAATGTCGTGGTTGAGAATGGTCGCCCAAAGGAGGTGGTGGGCATCTCAGTTGACATCACCGAGCGCAAGCGAGCGCAGGAGGCGCTCTCAGGTATTGCTCGAAAGCTAGTAGAAGCACAGGAGCAAGAACGTGCCCGCATCGGCAGAGAGCTTCACGACGACATAAACCAGCGACTCGCAATGTTGGCAGTGGAACTCGAACAGCTGCAACAAAACCCTTCGAAAGTTCATACCCGACTGCAAGAAGTGCGACAGCAGGCGACAGAGCTGTCGAATGACGTGCAAGCCTTGTCGCACGAGTTGCACTCCTCAAAACTGGAATACTTGGGTGTTGTTGCAGGCATCAAGAGTTGG
>JBLNFC010000068.1:0-2674 GCA_050263355.1 Acidobacteriota bacterium | reverse complement strand
TGAGGGATCGTGGACTGCCGGTGTTGATGGGGCAGAGCCTGGAATCATCATGGAAGCGCATCCGAAAGTGGGGGATGCTTACCGGCAGGAATTGTTGCTGAACGAAGCCGAAGATTTCGCTCGCGTGCTCAGTCTAGACAAGAGTATCAAAGTTCCGTTCGGCAGCTTCGATAATTGTCTCGAGACTACCGAAAGCAGTGGAGTAGAACCCGGCGCGGTGGAGTTCAAGTTCTACGCACCCGGAATTGGTGTGGTCTTCGACAATGACGTGTCAGGTGAAGAGAAGGATGTACTTGTGAAGGTTACTACGGAGTGATCTTGGAGGCGAGCCGTTAAGACGTGAAGGTCGACAAACATGTCAGATGAACCGATGGGGATGGGACCCGGTTAAGGGCTGAGATCACCGTACCGTGCCCCGCAGCTTCGGGGCGACTCGCTCGTGCTAGGCACACGCTGGCAGGCTTGTGCATCGAAAGCTGCATGTCCGTGAAGAAATGGGCCGTGGTCGCCCTTCTCTTAGGTCTGGGCGGAGTGTGCGCCGCGCTAGTTTTCCACTACGTACCTTTGCACGATTTCGTCGAGTATTGGGCCACGGCTCACGCATTGGTCAACCGACAGAATCCATATTCGATTGAAACAATAAGGAAACTCCAGCTGGCGCTGGGCTGGAACGAAGAACAGCCCCTCGTGCTGATGTCTCCGCCACACTTTTTACCTTTTCTAATCCCTTTGGGATTCATGCATTCATACACTCTGGCACGATTGCTTTGGCTATGTTTAAGCGTGGGAATGCTGGTGGTTGCAATCTCTACCCTTTGGTCTCTGTACGGCGGGAACCCTGACCGGCGCTGGATTGGGGTATCTGTCGCCGCGCTATTTTTCCCGGTTTGGCACTGCCTTGCTGTGGCCCAGATCGGACCGCTTTTGCTACTCGGAGTAGTTGGTTTTCTTCGGTTTGAACAACGCGGTCGTCTTTTCTTGGCAGGCAGTTCTCTTGCATTAACCACTTTTAAGCCCCATCTGTTTTATCTCGTCTGGCTGGCGTTATTTCTTTGGAGTGTCAAGAGCCGTGACGTGCGCGTGATTACAGGCGCAGGCGTAAGCGTCGGCACAGCGATTGCAGCCGCGCTCATTGTTGATCCTGCCGCGCTGTCACAATACAGGGCTGTAGTAACCAGCGACTACATTTGGGGGTATACGTCAGGTTCTGGTGGTGCACTCAGAGTGTTGCTAGAAGAGAATAACCATCTACTCCAATTTGCACCGACGTTGCCCGGCATAATCGCACTGGCGTGGTACTGGCGCAAATACCGAAAAGACTGGCAATGGCGTGAGCGTCTCCCTGTCGTCCTCACGCTTTCAATCCTTACTGCTGCCTATGGTTGGCCGTTTGATGAGGTGGTGCTACTCGTTGCTGTGGTGATGATCGCCGTTCAATGCACCGACAACGCCTTTATGCGAAGGTCCGCTCTGGTATGGCTTATTGGGAACTTCGCAGCTTCGTTACTGGTTGTACTACGGTACGGGGATGCTGGCGGGATGACGGTGTGCGCCACCGGTGTTCTAACTTATCTGATATTCGCTGCCAGGTGCAAAAATGAACGCAATTCTGTCAGCGTGTAAGCCACCTGGCCGTGTGCGCCTAGCGTCTGGGCGTCATCGGCTTTATCCGCTACAATGCCCTCAGAGCCATATTCCCTCGCCAGACGCATTCGTTCCCAGCTGCATTGCCTAGCGTTAATCACGGAAGTCCCTTTTGGAGCGGATTGTACAGCACGTTCATGCAGGGATGCTTGGCGACGAAGAGTTCCCAGAAGCGACGTTCAGACGCGCTCTCGAAAGGACGGTGGTCTGTTCTAAGTCCATCAGCCACGCTGCTTTCAGCATTCCTCATTGTCGAAGATTCTGAAGTCGTCCAGGGAGAATTCTTCCACCAATTGTGGTCAGTTCAAACCGCCTCCGGTCGCCCGAACAAAAACTACGGATCAGGAAGACACAAGTGGAAAGGCGTAGGTCGTGCTTCGAGTTAGGCTGGATCGGTGGGGCAACCTTTAGAGCGCGTGCAGTTCTTCTCTCACCATGGTAGTGAGGACGGCGATGAGGGAAATGACTACTGGCCCGACGAAGATCGCGATGAACCCAAATGCTTGCAGCCCGCCGAGCACCGCGAACAGCAAGAGTAGTGGATGCAGTTCAACCCTGCTGCCGATCACCAGCGGCCGAATGATACTGTCGACTATCCCAACAGGATGTCGCGCGTCGACCTGCAACGGAGCGTCCCCGTTGCACTGTAGGCATTAAGGATGGTCCTCTCGTCAACTGCGGTGGATTATACTGGGGACGATGTGCCACATGTGAGACCTGGTTACGGATCCTTCGCAGAAATCAAAACCGTGATCAGTTTTGAGCCATGATCGACCGGCTTTCGGCACTGATCGCCGGCGGTGCTTTGCAGGTGTCGACACTGGTCTGGCTCAGATTGCCATCAGCATGTATCTCTTTTCGAATTAAGCCCGCCGCTGGCACGCGCTTAATCTGCTTAGCGAGGCCAACCACCTTGAGCATCCAAATGCCGTACCAGTTCATGTCTATCTCATACCACTTGAGCCCATGACGCGCAGAAGTGGGATGCGCATGATGATTGTTGTGCCATCCTTCACCAAAGGTCAAAAAG
>JBLNFC010000067.1:0-7665 GCA_050263355.1 Acidobacteriota bacterium | reverse complement strand
ATATATTCTTATTCATTCTGGAGAAGCTGTTCGTATTCTTCCGAGTCTCTTCCGGAACTACTCTGGGCGGCTGGGTCACCTTTCTCACGTTTATCTGCGGGCTCCTCTTCTCGTGGCTGCTTCTTCAATGGTTACGCGAAAAAATGTTGTGGCGTCTTCGCAATCGTCTGATTGTCACTTACATATTTATAGGAGTTATCCCACTCATTCTGCTCGTAACCCTGTCGGCCACTGCCTTCTATCTGTTTGCAGGACAGTTCGCCACTTTCATCGTTACCACGGGTCTCAAGTCCGATTTGAGCGCCTTACAGGCGGCGAACTCAGCTATCGCCCATGATGTAGCTGGCGGTATGAGCAGTGAGACGGGCGCAAGCATCCCTTTGGAAGGTTTGCGCCAAAGGGATCCAAACTGGAAGGACCGCCAGGTTTCTGCCTATCTCGACGGAAAGTTGGTTTTGAACAGTTCCCCGTACAATCTACCGGCTCCGGTATTGGCCAGTTTCCTGAAAAACTCTTTTGAAGACATCGTGCGCGACCGCGACCAGCTCTATTTGCGAGTTGTGCAGAGAATTGACCTCCGCGGGAAGAAGTTGACCGTCATTTCCAGCGAACCTCTTGACCAACATCTGCTCGAGCACCTGGCTTTGGGCCTGGGTGAAATAACTTTGTACCCACGCGGCCTCACTCTCCAGAAGCTCGACCAGGGAGAGAGTTCAAAGGGCACACGCGACGCGGAGAATGATTCTGCCCCCCGAACCAAGAAATCGGATGGAGAGTATGTCCTCGACACGGGCAAGGAACCGTTAACGGGCATCACAGCGGGAACTGTTCCCAGCCCCACCCGAACTGGCGATCGGCTGGTCTCCTTCGCCACGACTGTCTCTGTAGTTAACTGGGATACCGGCAACTCAAACAGCCCCGCTGCAGTGAGTGTGCAGACGCGCCTTTCCAAGCTGTACGAACGCCTCTTTGCAGCCCTCGGGGAGTTTGCCCCGGCAATTGAGTTCCTCTTACTGTTCATGTTGATCGCCTTCGCTCTCATTGAATTGATCGCTCTCATCATCGGCGTTGGATTGACACGAACCATAACTCGATCCGTGGCCAGTCTCTACCAGGCAACCCAGCGGGTGAACCGCGGTGACCTTTCGCACCGAATAGCGGTCAAGTCCAAAGATCAGCTTGCCGCTCTCGAAACTTCATTCAACTCCATGACCGAGTCTCTGGAGAAACTGCTGGCAGAGCAGAAGGAAAAGCAGCGTCTGGAAAACGAGTTAGTCATCGCCCAGGAAGTGCAAGCGCAGTTGTTTCCCAGGGAGATATCGCAACTGGAGTCGCTGGAAGTTCACGGTTTCTGCCGTCCTGCACGCACAGTCAGCGGCGACTACTACGACTTTTTAAGGCTGAACTCTCACAAGTTAACCCTGGCCGTCGGTGATATTAGTGGCAAGGGCATTTCGGCAGCACTGCTGATGGCAACCATACACTCCGCGGTCCGTGCCTACACACTGGAAACCGTACCTTCCGCCAATGTACCGCTGGCGCTACAGGCTGGGGCAGGCTCAGGCCTGATGGTCGCTTCGACTTTGCAGGGCTTGGACGTGTCCCCCAGTGGAATGCTGTCACTGCTGAATCATCAGCTATACGAAAGTACGCCGTCCGAGAAGTACGCCACCCTCTTCCTTGGTGTTTACAATGGGATCTCGCGAACCATCAGCTATAGCAACGGCGGGCATTTGCCTCCGATCATCATCGGACGGGACGGCTCCCTTCGCCGGCTGGAAGCGGGCGGTATGGTGGTCGGGCTTTTCGACAATCTGACCTTTGAAGAAGGCACAGCGCAAATGACGCCGGGCGATATTTTCCTCGCATACAGCGACGGCGTTACGGAACCTGAAAATGATTTTGGCGAGTTCGGCGAGCCAAGGTTGATTGATCTCGTGCGGGAGAACCAGGATATGTCGCTGGTGCGTATCAGTGAACTGGTGACCGCGGCCGTCGATGACTGGATTGGCGACCACGAGCAGCCAGATGACATAACGTTGGTTTTGGCTCGCGCGCGATAAGAATTTGGCAGCTCCTTTCCTTCGAGCACGCTTAGGATTATTGCCTGCTTCATCGCATTGCAGTACTAAATGGTCCAGAATAAGCTTCCCGCGTTTTCATACCAACTTCGTTTGTGTGACCTAACTCACACCTGCTCGTGCGCAGAGTCACTGTCATTCCCAGGACTGACGGCTGTAATCAGTCCTAGGCGGCCGATCCAAGCGGCAGCCGCGAAACTCCAACGGTTTCGCTGAGGAAAACACAATGGCTGAAAACGATCACGTCCTGCAATGCCCAGTCTGCCAGGGCCACGGAGAACTCAAGCGCTCCGAAATTCTCAAACTCCTGTCGGACCCCGATTTCAAAAAACACCTGGATGTCTATCTCGCCGAACTGCGTCATCCTACGGAGGATTGCGAAGAAGATACCGCTCACCTGGTGAGCGTCGAAAGCAAATCCCGCGAGTTCGGAACGGAAGTGCACCGGTGGAATCCGCAGCTTCCCATCTGGCAGCGTAGTCCGAAGGAATAGTGTTCCCGCTCCGATACGAAGTCTGGACTTCTAAAGCGGCCCAAAGTTTTGCAGCTTAGTTTTTTGAAGTTTCTATAGGAGGAAAACACATGAGTGCTGGCATTCTTACCCCGCCCACAACGGGCGACTACATCGAACAGGTCATGAACACCGTTAAGGCGAAAAATCCTGCGGAGCCTGAGTTTCACCAGGCGGTGCAGGAGGTTTTCGAATCGCTTCGCCTGGTACTGCAGAGACACTCCGAATACCGCGATGCGCGCATCCTTCAGCGCATGGTTGAGCCGGAGCGCGTGATTATGTTCCGCGTCCCCTGGTTCGACGATCAGGGACAGATACAGGTCAACCGCGGATTTCGCATCGAGATGAATAGCGCCATCGGACCCTACAAAGGCGGCCTGCGCTTCCATCCCTCCGTCAATCTGGGCATTTTGAAGTTCCTCGCGTTCGAACAGGTGCTGAAGAATTCTTTAACCACTCTCCCCATGGGCGGCGGCAAAGGTGGATCGGATTTCGACCCCAAGGGCAAAAGTGACAACGAAGTCATGCGGTTTTGTCAGAGTTTTATGACCGAACTCTTCCGCCATATCGGTCCTGATACGGATGTGCCCGCCGGCGATATAGGAGTAGGCGGCCGCGAGATCGGCTTCCTCTTCGGCCAATACAAGCGCCTGAAGAATGAATTCACTGGTGTATTAACCGGTAAGGGATTGAACTGGGGTGGATCGCTGATTCGTCCAGAAGCGACCGGCTATGGTTGCGTCTATTTTGCATCCGAAATGTTAAAGAGCCGCAAGGACTCGCTGGAAGGCAAGCTGTGCCTGGTTTCCGGCAGCGGCAATGTGTCGCAATACACGGTCGAAAAGCTGCTCGACCTCGGCGCGAAGCCGGTCACTTTGTCGGATTCCAATGGCGTTATTTTCGATCCCGATGGAATCGATCGCGACAAACTGGCGTGGGTCATGGATCTGAAGAATGTCCGGCGTGGGCGCATTCGTGACTATGCCGACAAGTTCAAGAAAGCCATATTCATGCCCACCGACCTGAAGCTCGAGCACAACCCGCTCTGGAACATCAAAGCGGACTGCGCTTTCCCGAGCGCGACCCAGAACGAGATTACCGCGAAAGACGCGGCTAATCTCATCAAGAACGGCATCAAGGTCGTTTCCGAGGGTGCGAACATGCCAAGCACTCTGGAAGCAACCCGCCTGTTCCTGGAAGCGGGCGTGCTCTATGGCCCAGCCAAGGCTGCCAATGCGGGCGGCGTGGCGACCTCGGGTCTGGAGATGTCGCAGAACAGCGCTCGTCTAAGCTGGACCCGAGACGAAGTCGATGATCGCCTGCACAAGATCATGATTTCCATTCATAAGGCCTGCTTTGAGACAGCGGCAGCTTACGGGACACCAGGAAATCTGGTGAACGGCGCCAACATCGCCGGTTTCGTAAAAGTCGCCAACTCCATGCTGGACCAGGGACTCGTCTAAATCTGGGTAACGATTACGACGGGGTGGATTCGTCCACCCCGTTTTCTCGCGCAAAATGACCGCATTTTGGCCCATTCGCCGCTTTGTGACTGCCGTTTCGTCGCGATGTGATGTGCGTCATAGATGCTTGTGCACTGCCCTGAAAGAATAAACGCTGAAGAATCGGTTCAAGGAGCAACGTGTTCAAGATCGTTCATGCGGAGTTCATTGCCCCCGGTATCAAGCGCTTCGTGATTGAAGCTCCACGGATCGCGCGAAAGCAGCAGCCCGGACAATTCCTCATCGTTCGTATCTACGAAGAAGGCGAGCGCATTCCGCTCACGATTGAGAGATCTGACCCTAGACTGGGCACCGTCAATATTGTTGTGCAGGCGCTTGGTAAGACTACACATCTTCTGAACACGCTGGAGACCGGCGACAGCATCCTCGATGTAGTCGGCCCCTTGGGAAAGCCGTCACAGATCGAGAACTTCGGCACTGTCGTCGTCATGGGGGGCGGCGTTGGAACCGCGATGGCCTATCCCACCGCAGCCGCGCTGAAGCGCGCCGGTAATCACGTATTATCGATCGTCGGAGCCCGCAACAAAGATCTGGTTATCCTCGAGAACGAGATGCGCGCCATCAGCGACGCTCTGATGATCACCACCGACGACGGAAGCTACTGCGAAAAAGGTTTCGTCACCGACAAGCTCCGCCAACTGATCGAGTCCGGCACGCCCCTCGATCTCGTGCTCGCGGTTGGCCCCATTCCCATGATGAAGGCCGTCGCTGAGGTCACCCGCGCCGCCAACATCCGAACCGTCGTAAGTCTCAACCCAATCATGATCGATGGAACTGGCATGTGCGGCGGCTGTCGGGTACTAGTCGGGGGCAAGAGCAAGTTTGCCTGCGTGGATGGTCCCGAGTTCGAAGCGCGCGAAGTGAATTTCGAAGTCCTCGTCCAGCGCAATGCCATGTATCGTGACGCGGAACGACGATCGCTTGAGGAATATCGGCACGCGGAAACGGTCAGCCAACAACTGGCGAGACCGCTGATCGCTGCCTCGGTAAGGAAAGGAGTCCGCAAATGACTCCTCCAGTCCACAAGTCCTCCAATCCGTTGGCCAATCGAGATCGCATCAAGCTCCCTCGGCAACACATGCCGGAGCAGCCAGCCGAGACCAGATCAAAACAGTTCACCGAAGTGAATACCGGCTACTCCACCGAACTCGCCCGCCAGGAGGCCTTGCGCTGCCTGGAATGTGCCAAGCCCACCTGTACCGACCATTGTCCGGTGGGAGTGAAGGTGCGCGAGTTCGTGCAGCTTATCGTGGATGGTGACTTCCTCGCGGCCGCGGCAAAAATCCGGGAAGACAACGTGCTCCCGGCGGTAACAGGACGCGTTTGTCCGCAGGAAGATCACTGCGAAGGAAGCTGCTTGCTTTGTAAGAAAGGCGAGTCGCTTGGAATCGGCTATCTCGAGCGCTTCGTAGCCGACTACGAGCAGCAGCATATGGATCGCAGTCAGATCCGCAAGGCGCCGCCCACAGGGAAGAAAGTTGCCATTGTTGGCAGTGGGCCCTCAGGCCTCACAGCCGCGGGTGATCTGGTCCAAAAGGGCCACCAGATTCACGTTTTTGAGGCGCTGCACGAAGTTGGTGGGGTGCTGGTTTACGGCATCCCGGAATTCCGCCTGCCTAAGAAGATCATTCGGCAACAAGTCGAATACATGCGGGCCATGGGCGTGGAATTTGAAACTGACGTCGTGGTTGGCCGAACTGTGACCATCGACGAACTCATGCACGAAGAAGGCTACGACGCAATTTTCGTTGCTACCGGTGCCGGACTGCCACAGTTTATGAACATACCCGGCGAGCACCTGAACGGGGTCTACTCGGCCAACGAATTCCTCACGCGCATCAACCTGATGCATTCCTACGAATTCCCGCGATATGACGAGCCGATGCTCGATTTGTATGGAAAAGAAGTCGCGGTAATCGGTGGCGGCAACACTGCTCTGGACGCCATCAGGTCCTCCGTTCGACTCGGCGCGAAGAAAGCTTATGTGCTCTACCGCCGCAGTGAAACGGAGATGCCGGCCCGTATCGAAGAGGTGAAACATGCGAAACAGGAGGGCATCGATTTCCAGGTTCTGACCGCCCCAGTTGAATTCTTGTCGGACGGCAATGGATGGTTGCGCGCGGCCCACTGTCTGCGAATGGAGCTTGGAGAACCCGATTCCTCAGGTCGACGACGGCCAGTGCCAGTTCAGGGCTCTGACTTCGAAATCCCGTTGTCCGTTGCTGTCATCGCGATCGGCACCAGCGCAAATCCCGTGATCCAGAGCACTACGCCAGGATTGGAAACCAATAAGCGCGGATACATTCAAGCAAGCGAAACCTCGCAGCGAACCTCGCGTAAGGGAGTTTTTGCCGGAGGCGACATTGTTACCGGCAGCGCAACCGTCATCCTCGCCATGGGCGCGGGCCGGCGCGCGGCGAAGTCAATTGACGAATATCTGACCACCGGAGTTTGGTAAGAATTGAGGCCCAGAATGACGCATAAATATTCTTTTCGCACCTTTGATCCGCTGCTGCACGACGCGCCGCAACTGTGTGGGCTGTGCCGCGAGAACCGCCCGGTGTTTCAGTTCGAATCTTATCGAGATGAGATTGGGCAGGACGCTCAAGAGACCTCAGGGTATTGCTGCGCGCGTTGTGCAATCGAATCGCTCTTGCGCCTGGAGACGGAAGAACGCGCCAGATGGGAGCAAGAGGAAGCGGCGTTGCAGACATAGCGGACCTGTGTCGGGATCGTGTCCAGAACGCAGGCTCTGATGGAAGATCGAACAGTTCTGGTTCAGTAGTTCGTGGAACTACCAGCCAGTCGCGGCGGGTGCATGCTCAAACCAGGGCCACCACCCGCCGTTCCCTTTAACCGCACCAGCCAAAATATCGATCGATCAGCGATCGTGTGCGCTCTGCTCTTTGGATACTTCCGGGTTTTGGCTATGAACTGGCTCTGAATCGGTCGCCGTCGTCGTATCCGTCACAAACCGGTTGGGCTGCGGCCGATACCCGTTACGTGTGCGTACGTGATACTTCTTCAGGTGATTGCCGACCAGTCTCACGTTGATCGAACGCCATCCCCGGTTTGGATTTGCCTGCGGGTAGTAACTCAGGTAGTAGAGATGCGCGAGGTCGTCTCGAATCGAAGCAAACGCCTTCTTCTCGTCACGCCAGGATTTTGCAAAATAAGCTTTCCCGCCAGTCGCGCTAGTCATGCGATCGAACACCGCAGTCGAGACCGGTTCCAACTTAGCCTGCTGCGTGCTGATCATGTAAATGGAGACGCCGGCCGACTGCGCCAACTCGGCAACATCTTCTGGCGGCACCACGCTGGAGTTATCGGGACCGTTGGAGAAAACAACCACCACCCTGCGCCCGGTGTACTGCGCAGCGTCTTTCAAAGTAAGCAACAGGGTGTTGTACAAAGCGGCTTCATCACCTGCCACGGTCGTGCGTACCGCACGCAGCACCTTGGTGCGATCCGAAGTCAGAGGAGCGCCGCGAGAAAGGTCCCGACTGTAGGAATAGAAAGCGATGCGATTCGCGCTCTCCAGGGAACGAAC
>JBLNFC010000066.1:0-2715 GCA_050263355.1 Acidobacteriota bacterium | reverse complement strand
GACCATGCATAGATGGTCCGTGATCATCATGCAGGCCGGCGGTCATCATCTCCAAGTATGATTATCATGCATCCATCTACCCCGTGGTATCATCCCCTCGGCTGGCTTCCTTTTGCTTCCGGACGCATAACGAAGCCACTCTGGCCCATGTACGAGATTCAGGATAGAAGATGCGGAGGAGCAAAAGCTTGCAGATGAAATGGACCCATACACGCGGCATGGGTAGAACTCACCGGTATGGACCCCTGTGGCGGAACGAAGCCACCTTGCGGAACTCTCATAGGGGATGAATCAAATTACTACCGGGCACCCCGGCCGAACAAAAGAGTCTGCGGGAACGGCTTGTTCCCTTATGGAAGAAGGGCGCGCCCGGCAGCGCGCCCAATGAACTACTCGCTGCCGAGGAGGCAAAAAAATCGTAGTATCAACCAAACCAAGCCCATGTAACTTCCCAACCGCCGCAAGGCAGCTGCACGCCCTTCCCCTGTAGCGCAAACATGCGTCCATCAATGTCAATGCCTGTTAGCGGATCGTTAGCTGCGAACCCATATTCATTCCTCCCGCCGCGCAGCCCGATGGGATCCCTGTTAAGCCATCGACCGGTCAAAGTGCTGAGGAAGCGGTGGCCGAAATAGATCGCTCTCATCATCCTGGTATTTGCTCGAAAACCGGAATGGATTAGCTTTCGCCATAGGGCCGGTGGCGCGGACGACCTCTCCGAAGGGCCCTTCGAAGAAAGTCCGTGAGTTTTGCCGAAGCTGCGGGTTTACAGTGGATTGCGAAGATCTGCGGGCAGAACGCTGATTTCGGAAACGGCTTTGTGCACGATGACTTGAGGTGGTTTGAGGTGTGTCTTGAGTCGACCGCGGCGGCCGGTGACGGCGGTTAGAGGGACAAGGAAGCGTATGCGATTGCCGAGCCTCACTCACGGGATTGAGTTAAGCATTTCACAGAGCCGAGGTCAAAGAAATCACGCGCTGCATCGAGTGATTTGAACGAGAGCCTCAGGAGATCTCCCGGTGCACCCAGTAAAACGGGCGCCGGTGCAGATGCATCACCGCCGTGACATAAAGCACATCATCGCCAACACTGTAAACGATGGCATAGGGGAAGCGGCGAAAGTTGAGTTTGCAGTTCTCTCCCCGGATTTTTCGCCAGCGGGTCGGCTCCTGGAGTATCCGTGTGAGAGTGGCTTGGTACTCGGCAAGAAAATCGTCGCCCAAACCAGGCAATCGGTCTTGGTACCAGCACGCAGCGGCCTCCAGTTCCTGCGGGACTTCAGGATGGCGGATGACGCGCATGGAGCCGGGTGCGGATGTCCTGAAGCATTTCCTCCTCTGTGCGGGCATCCACTTTGCCTTCTGCCATCTCGCGGGCGCGCCGGTCGATAACCTCGTTCCACTCTGTTTCGGCGTCCGGCTCCACAGTGTCATCCAGACTGGCAATCAGCTGGCGGGCCAGAAACGCGCGATCCTCTTCCGGCAAGGCCAACACCTCGGCCACTTTCTCAGCAGCGATGCTCATGCGAGAAGAATATCCGTCTTGCGCCAGTCTCTTGCAAGTATTCATGGTTTGTCGCTTTGCTCTCGGGGATGGAACTTGGCATGAGCCTCTTTGAGATCCGTGATGGTCAGGCGGAGGTAACGTTCCGTGGTCGAAACGGAACGGTGGCCAAGCAGGTCCTGGACGTGACGGAGACTGGCGTGATTTTGGACCAGGTGTGTGGCACAGGTGTGCCTCCAGACATGCGGCGTGACCAGTTTCTTTACGTGAGCGCTCTGAGCGCGCTTTTTGACCAACGCGCCCAGTGTGTGCGGATCCAGCGGATGGCCCCGGTATGAAACGAACAACCGGTCGGTGTGGGCTTGACCCAGCAGCTCGGGACGGCCCCGCTCCAAGTAATCGTCCAGGGCGCTCACCGCTTTGGCTCCCAATGGCACAACGCGGTCATGGGCACCTTTGCCCAAGGTGATACGGATCAGGCCCTGTTCCAGATTTACATCGCTGAGGACCACACCCCGCAATTCCTCCTTGCGAATGCCGGCGGCCCAAGGGGCGTCGTGGTGTCAACCCGGTCGAGAATCCGGTTCGCTTCCTCGGGAGTGAGAACATTACGAGGCAAGCTGCTGGGTTGGCGGGCATAGGGAAGGGCCGCGGCCGGATCACGTGCAATTATGCCCTCGTCCTTTAGGAACCGGAAGAAGCCTTTAAATGCCGCCAGAACCGTATTTCGGTTCAACACGCCGCGAGCGGCACCGTGGCGGGTGGGCAGGTAGAAGAGCCACCGCTGAAAGTCGGCGATCGTGGCATCGGTAACCCGGTTAAGCTCGGTAACGCGCTTACGCTCGAGAAACTTCTGCCAAAGGTTGAGGTGATAGCCGTAATCGATGATCGTTCGCTCGCTGTAATTACGGATCTGAAGCTCCTCGAGGAATTGTTGGATAAACTCTTTCATATCGCGTTGAGTTGGTTGCGGGGATGGGCCGCGCCGCGCCATCCTCGAGTCCACGGCGGCAGGTGAACCGCTCACCACCGTGGCCAACAAATACCGGGTTAGCCGGTCCGCATTGCAGGCGAACAAAGTTACACTCGCCCGTGAGATTAAGGAGTTCATGGGTGCCGGGGTCCTCCAGGAAAGCACCCAGTCGCCCGTTTGGAGGAGTAACCTCGTGGCCGTCCGGGAAAAATGCGCCCGCAAAAAGACGGCGACTTTCT
>JBLNFC010000065.1:0-6346 GCA_050263355.1 Acidobacteriota bacterium | reverse complement strand
GCCAAGCTGCACAGGAGACGCAGAGAGCCAATCTCCATCAGCGGAAAACTGCGAAGCCCGTTTCCATAGTTTCGGGATCGACAGCAGTTCGGAGCCGAGACTGGATTTCATAGGGACCGAGTTTCAAACAGAGGTTAAGGCCATGTGCGCGCCATTATAGCCTGTGCAACGCAGTTGAAGAGGATGCGTCCATTCTGGATGGTTTGTCGGCAACCCTTACCTTACCCGGATTATGGAAGAGTTGCCCGTCACTTGCTCAGCAAGGCGTCGGCTTGATCAGGAAGTAGAAAGCTTAAGCTGACGAAATCACGACTTCACGACATTTGTCTAATTCCGCTATCGAACCTGCTGACTTGATGGTGGTCGATTTGATCCCGGTTTCGACCGAAACACTCTTGCGGCCAACAACACTTATTGCGGGAAGTTCATTTTTGCCAGGAGTTCCTGGAAGCGCGGATCTGAGTGAATGGAGTCGAATCTGGGGTCCTGGCGGATCCAATACAGGCAGCTTCGGTTTCGATAAGCCCTGTCCAGCCACTCAAATGCCCGACGTTTGTCCCCGAGTTGCGCATAAACGCCGGCGACTTCATAGGGACAAACATAAGGACTACGAGCGACGTGCCAAGCCGGCGCAGCACCCTGCCGTTCCCACATCTCCTCTAGTCCTCGCAGAACGCGGTTTGCATCAGCGCGCCTGCCAGCTCGTGCGTACGCACTGGCCAGGCTGGTCAGAAGCAGCGGGCTGTTATTCAACTTCGTCGCCTTGTCTGCCTCACTGATGGCAGTGGCGTAATCTCCCTTTTCCGCGCGCGCCAGTACCAGACCGAAATAGGTAATTGCGTCGGGTTCAAGTTCAAGCGCCTTTCGATACTGAAGGACGGCCTGATCGTATTTGTGCGCCATGAAGCATGCATAGCCTTCAGCCCGGTAGCTCTCGTTGAAGAGCGGATCTAGCCTGTGGGCTTTCTCGAAATACGGTAGGGCCTCCTCCTGCCGTCCGATCATGGTCAGATACTGACCGTACATGATGTAAGCGAGCGGATAGCCAGGGTTCAGCTCCATCGCCCGCTTGAACTCGTGCTCTGCGCCAGCCCAATCCCAATCGTAGGAAAGCTTGATCATTCCCAACGATGTGTGCGCTTCTGCAAGCGAGTCATCCAGCTGCAACGCCTTCGCAGCTGCAACTCTTGCCTTCGCCGTAGCTTCCATTGGGCTTTCGTGCACATCCATCATTTTGTCGATGTAGGCATCGGCCAAACCGGCATACAGCAGGCCATTATTGGGATCCTTGGTCAGACCGGACTGGAAGTAATCGATCGCCTTCCGAACGTCTGCCAATCCTCCTCGCTCCATGATGTGGCGGCCCTTCAGATAGAGTTCGTACACGTCGGGATCGATTGCACGTTTCCCGGCTATATGATTTTGCTCTTCGGGCGTCACCACAGCGTGCACCTGTTGTGCGATCGCGTCTGCGACTTGGCCTTGCAGCACAAAAACGTCTTTCAAGTCGCGCTCGTAGCTTTCCGACCAGAGTTGCTGATCCTTTGCCGCGTCGATCAACTGAACAGTTACGCGCGCGCGGTCCGCGGAACGCATTACCGAACCTTCAATCACAGAATCTACGTGCAATTCCTTCGCAATTTCGCGCATCGATTTTTTCGAGTTTTTGAATGGCATCACGGAGGTGCGTGAGATGACCCTCAAGTCTCTGATTTTCCCGAGGTCTGCAATGACTGAATCCGTCATACCGTCGACAAAATATTCCTGCTGCGGATCGCCAGAATTGTTCTGCAAGGGAAGAACAGCAATGGACTTGAACTGCTTGCTTGCAACTGAGGATCTCTTCGTGGCAAACCAGTAGCCGAGCATGGCCAAAAAGAGTAAGACAACAACTGCAGCTGCCGTCTGGGCGACTCTCCGATTGAAGCGCGGAGTGCCTTGCCTGACTTGGGTTGTCGCCCTCGCTGAGGAAACGTTGTTAAGAATCTGGCGCAGGTGAAAAGCCAGATCACCGGCGGACTGAAATCTCTGATCGGGCTGCTTGTTCAAACAGCGTTTAACGGTTTGATCCAACTCCGCCGGAATGGTCGGATCGAACTGCTTCAATGATGGCGCGGCGTCCGTCAAAATCGCCGACACAGTTTCTGCCCGCGTCGCTCGCATGAATGGGTTCTTCGCTGTAATGGTCTCCTGCAACACGCAACCAAAAGAGAAAATGTCGCTTCGTGAGTCTGCGCGCACCCCCTTTAATTGTTCCGGAGACATGTAGGGTACCGTGCCCATGACAACTCCGGTTGCCGTCGCCAATTCTGCCGTGGGTCCGAAGTCCCCGGCTGGAGTGAAATCCTCGCTGCAGCGCGCTAAGCCAAAATCTAAAATCTTTATGTGACCATCGCGAGTGAGAAAAATGTTTTCTGGTTTTAGATCGCGATGGATGATTCCCCGAGCGTGGGCTGCTGAAAGACCTTCTGCAACCTCGATTCCGATTCGGACCGCCTCAGGCCAGTCGCAACGACGTTGAGCAATTCGGCTGGAGAGTGTTTCTCCAGGGAGCAGTTCCATGACTACGAAGGAGAGGCCCTCTTCCGTGCCCACATCGAAAATGGTAAGGATGTTCGGATGAGAAAGGCTCGCGAGCACTTTCGCCTCGCGCTCAAAACGCGCCAGCGCAGATGGATCGCGCGTCAAGCGAGCCGGCAAGACTTTGATGGCCACATCCCGGCCGAGGCGTGGATCACGCGCACGATACACCTCGCCCATGCCACCGGCGCCGAGCGCGGCTGATACCTCGTATACTCCCAGCCTGGTTCCGGCGACCAGAACCATTCCCTACACCCCAGTGCTGCTCATTGTACTCGCCTCGGCTGATGCCCGGCCTGGCAGGCGTTTGGTGGAGAATAGTTCGGTAGGCTACACGAAAGCTAGCGATTGCTTCCCTCTGGTCGCTAGCCTTACCTTAGCCGGATTATGGAAGGGTTGCTCGTTATTCGGGTGCAATCACGAAAGGGCGAGGATCGCCTTCGGACGAGTTCTCTTCCACGTGTAGCCGACCGGCTGGCCGATAGCTTGACAATCCTAAAGCGTCTAGCCTGTAATGGTGAGCTCCCAGCAGCCGCATTCAAGCAACAACTCACCTACCCGCCGCTCCGTCTGAAATCGAGTGAAAAGGAGACAAACCATCATGGACAGAATGCTAGTAGTGGTTTTCGATAACGAGAGCAAGGCCTACGAAGGGTCACGGGCTCTTCAGCAACTCGATGGAGACGGCAGCATCGCGGTGTATGCCACGAGAGTCGTCGCTAAGAACCCCGATGGTACGGCAGCCGTAAAGGAGGGCGCTGACTCCGGTCCGATGGGAACTCTGACGGGCACTGCGGTCGGCAGTCTCGTCGGCCTATTGGGCGGTCCAGTCGGTGTGGCAGTAGGTGCCGCCGGTGGCTCTCTCATCGGAGCAATTGCAGACCTTGACAACGTGCGCGTTGGAAGCGACTTTCTCTCGGACGTCACGGAAACCCTTACGCCCGGCAAGGTCGCTGTGGTCGCCGAGGTGGACGAGGAGTGGACCACTCCAGTGGACACACGCATGGAAGCATTAGGTGGCGTGGTTTTGCGTCGCAGCCTTTGGGAAGTGCAAGACACTCAGGATGAACGGGACATCGCATCGATCAAGGCCGACATCGCTCAGCTGAAAACCGAACACGCCGAGGCCAAGGCGGAGCGAAAAGCGAAGCTGCAAGCCCGGATGGACACACTAAACGCAAAGCTGCAAGAGAAGTTAGACAAAGCCAAAGCAAGGCTCGAAGCTATCCGGCACGAGGCAGATGCCAAGGTAGAGGCGCTAAAGGCAAAGGCAGCCCAATCGAAGCAGGACGTCAAGGCAAAGCAAGAACAGCGTATGGCCACCGTGAAAAAACACTATAACGAGTGGCTGGATCGGCAGGAGAGACGCGCAAGTTAAACTATCTGCCGCGTTCAAGTCCCGATCTTCCTGCCGCAGCTCCAACGGACGAAGATCGGGACTTGCGCCCATCTCCATCAACCTGCGGAAACGAGGCGAAACGATGACTGCACTTCGCACGCAGGGCTATTCGGGCCACGACACCCAACTGCGCCGCCGCTTGGTGGCGTTCCTATATTTCCTAAGATAGACTCCGTGCGTAAGATACTCCGCTCGTCCCTTTTGAGGAGGTCTTTATGGCGCAGCAAACTCCGTCCGGTATCGTGCGGCGGGCTTCCACAATATCCATCCTATGGGGCGTTTCGTTGATCGTGTTGGGCATGCTGGCGGTGGGATCGCCGTTCGTCGCTGCCGTCGCGATCAACGCCTTCGTTGCTTGGCTCCTAGTTCTGGCAGGCGCGGTCCACTTGACCGTTGCTTTTCACACTCGCGAAGCTGGCAGTTTGATCTGGAGAGTGTTGGTCGGCCTCGCATATCTCTTCTTTGGTGTGTACTTGATCATGCATCCAGCACTGGGTGTAGCATCGCTGACTTTAGTGCTGGCATCACTCTTTCTTGTTGAGGGCATCTTGAACATCGCTCTGTTTTTCCAGGTGCGCTCAATACAAGGATCCGGTTGGCTTCTGATCGATGGGATCATTACGCTGCTATTAGGACTGATGATCTACAGGCAATGGCCATCGAGCTCCGCGTGGGCGATAGGCACACTGGTCGGCGTGAGCATGATCATCAGCGGCGTCACGCGTGTGATGCTGTCATTGACGGTGCGTAAGGTCGCGGGCACGATTTCGTCGAAGTTGGCTGCTTAAGCGTGGTACACATTTGACGGCAAACCCGGTCGGCGAGGCTAAGGGATTGCACGCTTCGGGATAGCTACGCCTGCTGAACCCGCCATTGACGGAACGAGGACGACAAAATGGGAGGCATGGTTCCGTTAGGCGATGCGTCGCGACGCCCGGCGCGTGTGCCCGTCGTTACAGCCGGCATCATCGTCGTCAATGTCGTTGTTTTTGTGTTGGAGCTGATGCGTGGCGACACATTCGTGACTCAGTGCGCAGCGGTCCCAGCGCAAATCGTTTCCGGCCATCACTGGATCACGATCCTGACGGCGATGTTCATGCATGGTAGTTGGTCGCACATCATCGGCAACATGATTTTCTTATGGGCCTTTGCTCCCGAGATTGAAGATGTGATGGGCCGTGGCCGGTATCTTGTTTTCTACCTGGTCGGTGGGCTGGTCGCGATGCTGGCCCAGGTTGCGGCCAGCCCCCATTCCACAGTCCCGAATCTGGGCGCGAGCGGGGCAATCGCCGCGGTGATGGGGGCGTTTATTGTCACCTATCCTCGTGATCAAATTCGCACGCTTCTGTTTATATTCGTGTTCGCGCGAATCAGATTCATTCCAGCGGCCCTCTTAATCGGTCTTTGGTTTATCAGTCAGCTCTTCCATGCAGGTGCTGTGGCGCAGGTGCAGACCGGCGGGGTGGCATACTTGGCGCATATCGGTGGCTTCATCTTCGGAGCCGCCACGGCGCGCTTGTTCGAGGGGTAGCGTCGAATGGCGTGAGTCGCTGGCGGTTACTTGAGAGGAATCGCAGAAGCTTAACGGCAACCAAAGTTCCCCCTAAATTGGGTTTGAATCCCACTCTCCAACACCAATCAAGGCAGGGTTTGACTGTCGTGTTGTCGGCAATTGGGAAATTGGCTTCTGGTTTGCCCGTCATACATCCGTTGTAGCGGGCTACTATGATCGTGCGTTCCGCCCGTGGCAGCTAATAGGGGGAACGCAACTTTCATCACCAAACGGAGCGCGCGCGAGAGAACTCAAACAGACAACCATCTAGGCTGGAACTGGGGCGAGAAGACTCGCGTAACTAATGACATGCGAAAGATTTTCATTGGGCGTAACGGCTTGAGGGCGGCGTGGCGATTAGCGATCTTCATCGGCGTCACCTGGGTTTTGGTTCAGGGCGTCGGGTGGGTGATCACGCATCCGCTGGGTTACAAGTACGACGAAAACTCGTGGGTGCCGACAGATTTTATACTCGACGGTGCACTCACGTTCGGCGTTGCGATTTTTGTGGCCTGGATTATGGGTCGGTTTGAGCGCCGCTCCCTGGCCGATTACGGCCTGCCGACAAGCGCATTTGGTGTGCTCTTTTGGGAGGGTATGCTGTGGGGCTTTGCGACCTCGGCCCTTGTGATAGCGATTCTGTTGGCGGTGGGGGCGGCATCATTGCACGGATTTGCCCTCGCCGGAGCAGCCTTCGCGCGCTGGGCGGTGCTGTGGTTTGTGGCATTTCTGTTTGTGGGACTCACAGAAGAATTCATTTATCGCGGCTATTCACTAGTGACCTTGTCGAGTGGCATGGGATTCTGGCCGGCGGC
>JBLNFC010000064.1:0-4422 GCA_050263355.1 Acidobacteriota bacterium | reverse complement strand
TGAAAAGTTTGGCGAGTCCGAAGTCCAGCAGTTTCACCTCGCCTTTGGGCGTGACCATGATGTTGCCGGGCTTGAGGTCACGATGAATGATCCCTTGCTCGTGAGCAGCCTGGAGACACCGCGCTATCTGGAGACCGAGTTCGACAGCTTCCGTTTCAGGCAACGCCCCTTGAGCGATCTTGTCCGCGAGGCTTGATCCAGGGACATATTCCATGACCAGGAAATCGGTGCCGTCCACGGTGTCGAAGTCGTAAACGTGAGCAATGTTGCTGTGGGAGAGTTTTGAAAAAGTGAGGGCTTCCTTGTGGAAGCGCTTGCGCGCGGCATCATCGATGAGTGAGCCCGGCCTTAGGATTTTCAGGGCAACATCACGATCCAGACGTTCGTCGTGGGCGCGGTAAACCACACCCATGCCGCCGCACGCAATCTTCTCGAGCACACAGTAGTGCGAGAGCGCCTGCCCAATCAGCTCAGCCATCTGGGCGACTCCCCCTTTGCACGTGATGGTAGGCGAGCGTAGATGGCAAGTCAACGCAAGGGCCTGCGACTCTGCGCCAGATTCGGAGAGGTACGTTCCAAGGGTTAGATGCAGGGTTGATTCGGATAAAAGCGCGGCGTGATCCTCAGACAAACACGACTATCAAGAAGGATACAAGCAGGGGAAGTTCAAGGGTGGGAATTAACGGCCCATTCGCGAAGGACTGATCGGGTCTTCTCGTTGTAACAAGACAATCGTTGTAATGCCGCCGACGGCGGCTATGCCAGCAATCAGGGCAGCTTTGGAATCCATGATCCCTCCAGTCGCCGCCGGCAGCGCGCCACCGGCCCGTTTTTTCCTCTTCTTTTTTTGCGATTCTTCGCGAGTGGTTTCCTGACCTGCAGACAGGGTACTTGTGCCCGTCTCATCGGTGACTGTCAAATCACCTTTGCGCGCCATGATGGTTACATTGCCGTCGACGTCTCCTACCCAAAACTCGCTCCAGTCGGTGGAGGCAGGCTGTACTTTCACATCGCCGATCTCGGCTGTCATCTGATTCGCAGTTAATAGAGTCAATCCACCGTGCTCAAGTTCGATCGTCTTGCCCGCGAATTTCACAAGCGAGTCGGGCAGCACGGTCGCGTTCGCACCCGGTAAGTTGATGTTCGCCGCCGAATTAGCTTTGGTTTGGATCAGATCGCCAGCGAAAATCGCCGTGCTTCGAGGGATCGCCGCACCGTTAACCCAAATATCGCCGCGCGCGTACAACATCGCTGCCTTGGGCTCGTCCGCGAGCAGAGAAATAGGGAATGCGCTCAGCGCAATTAGCCCGCAACACAAACTTTTGCGCAACAATGAGACCATTCCGATCCCTGTATAGACTTGGCAGTCAGTCGAAGCGTAGCCAGCAACTCCATCACAGTCAATAACTTTCCAGTGACCCAGGTAACTGACGCCATGGGAGGAAGGCTGCAGCAACTGATCCTCACGCTGCCAGCGGCCGCGGCAACACGCTTTGATATGGCACGGTTAAGTTCATTCTTGAGAATCGACCGGGAAGACATCCGGAGCACGCATAGAAATCTGTAAGAGTTTTTCGTCGCATTCGATGCTCTGAGGTTCGATCCTGTGTGTTGGTCGATGGCTGGGGAATTGCAGTACATTTTTGAGCGGGAATTCTTGTGGTCGAATCTTGTACAGGTCGGCGCCGACGCTGCTGTCTGGGATTGCACTTACTCCCTTAGGCACAATTACTTAGACCCACCAGCCGCCTCGCTCGTCGATCTTTGAGTTCTTGACCCGGAGCACAGAGCCGCGTAAAGTTTGAATATTGGCTGGGATAGTTTTGACATGTCCAATCAAGGGAAGAAATATCTAAAATTCGGCGCCGTAACGGTGGTAATTCTTGTGTCAATGGGATATCTCGCCTACACGGGCGTACAGGAGAGCAAGAGTTATTACGTGACGATTAAAGAACTCCAGACCATGGGCGACGGCGCCTATTCCAAGCGTCTGCGAGTTGCTGGCAACGTGCAGCCGGGATCTATACGACGGAACGGCACTCATGTCGAGTTCGTGCTCATGGAACAAGGGCAGAGCTTGCCAGTGAGTTACAGCGGAACCGAACCCCCACCAGATACTTTCAAGGACAACGCGCAAGCTCTTGCAGAGGGAAGTTTCGGTAAGGACGGAGTCTTCCATGCGAAAGGCATCCAGGCAAAATGCGCTTCGAAATATGCGCCGCAACAGCCTGGCAGTCCTTCCAGCACTCCAGCGAGTGAGCCCCCTAGAAGCATGACCAAGGCGACCGTTCCGGGGGCGTCCACCCCAGCACAATGAGGCAGCTTAGCCGATTGTGAGTGAATCAGCCACGGCTCAAGAAAGCCCTATCATCGTTGTAAATAATCTGATTAAGCAGTTCGGGCGATTCGCAGCCCTACGTCGGGTGAATGCTTCGTTCGAAGCCCGGCGCATTTATGCCGTTCTCGGCGACAATGGTGCCGGGAAGACTACTCTGATACGGATCTTGGCAGGTTTGAATCAGCCCACCCGCGGTTCGGTTTGCGTGCTGGGCAGCACAGATCTTCATTCCGTGCGCGCCGAGATCGGATACATGGCGCACCCTTCGTTACTCTATGACGAAATGAGCGGGATCGAAAATTTGCGCTACTTTGCCCGTCTCTACGGCATTCAGGATGATCGCCGTTGCGAGCAGGCCATCGAAGCGGTTCGCCTGGATCCGAAACTGCCGCGGCCCGTAGGACAGTACTCGCAAGGCATGCGGCAACGTATATCGCTGGCGAGAGCGCTCGTTAATGATCCGAAGATTCTGTTCTTGGACGAGCCGTTCTCTAACGTAGACAGTGGATCGGCCGAAGAGATGGTTAAACTTCTCGTTCAAATGCGGGATCAAGGAAAAACCATCTTCATCATCACGCACCAGGCCGCCTTGCTGGAAGCTGCAGCAGATGAGTTCATCTGGATGGAGACGGGCCAGATAACGAGCCGCACCACATCCTTACACATGGCGGAAGCCCGATGAGTGCACTCTCGGCGATTACCGTTGCCACGTTGCAAAAGGACCTCCGTCTCGAGTGGCGATCCAAAGACGCCGTCAACTCGATGCTCTTCTTCTCGCTTCTGGTCGTGGTGATTTTCAGTTTCTCGTTCAATCCCACGGCCGAGGAGTCGCGGCAGATTGCTGGTGGCCTGATCTGGGTGGCATTTCTTTTTGCTGCGGTTGTGGCTCTGAACCAGACTTGGGCGCGCGAACTTCGGAATCAGGTACTGGATGCGTACCGAGTGTCGCCTGCTCCGGCTGTCGCCCTCTTCCTCGCCAAAGTAATCGGCAATTTCATCTTTGTCAGCGTCCTCGAAGCGTTGATGACGCCCTTGTTCATCGTGTTCTACTCGTTGCGCGCGCTTGGTCCGGGGTGGCAGTTGATTCCTGTCGCTGCGCTGGGGACTTGGGCATTGGTGCTTAATGGAACGTTCTTTGCAGCCATGTCAATTCGTACGCGCAGCCGAGAGATTATGCTGCCCTTGCTCCTGTTTCCGATTTCTATACCAGCTCTGCTGGCCATGGTTGAGGCCACCTCCTCGATTCTCACTGGAGAGAACTCTGCGAAATTCTGGATCGTGTTGCTTGCAGTCTACGATGTGGTGTTTACTACTGTGTGCCTGCTGTTGTTTGAGACCGTACTGAACGCAGAATGAAACGAGCTTTCCCGATTTTCGCGATCGTGACGGCGGGGCTGCTAACCTTTGCTCTGTATGAAGCGCTGGTGGTCGCACCGACTGAGCAGACGATGGGCGATGTGCAGCGCATCTTCTACTATCATGTTCCTTCCGCCTGGACGGCGTTCCTGCTCTTCTTCATCAATTTCGGCGCGTCGCTGGTTTATCTGATTAAACGCAACACCAAAGCGGATATCCTGGCCCTTGTCAGTGCAGAGGTCGGGGTAGTCTTTTGCACTGTCGTACTGGTCACCGGGCCCATTTGGGCGCGACCGGTGTGGGGGATCTGGTGGACTTGGGACATGCGTCTAACGCTCACCTTGGTCCTGTGGCTGATCTATGTAAGTTATCTCGTGCTGCGACGGTTTTCGAGCGGCAGCCAGACTCCTCTCATTGCAGCGGTACTTGCGATTTTCGGCGCGCTCGACGTCCCTCTGGTTTACTTCTCGATCTGGTATTTCCGTACTCAGCACCCCTCACCCGTGATTGGCCGCGGCGGTGAACTTGATCCGAGGATGGCCCACGTCCTGCTCATCAATTGGCTGGCATTTTCCTGCTTTGCGTTTCTGGTGTGCTGGTCCCGTTATCGTTTGGAGCAAGTCAAACGTGATGTCGACGAGACACAAGCGCTGGAAGCGCTGTTGGAAACGAGGAGTGTTCGATGAAGTATCTGTATGCAGCCTATGCCGCGACCTGGCTCATTCATG
>JBLNFC010000063.1:0-2956 GCA_050263355.1 Acidobacteriota bacterium | reverse complement strand
CCTAGTACTTCCCCCAGATTTAAACGGGCCGACTCGCTCAAGCGATAGGCAGTTGCATAGAAGACGTCGCCATATCGGCCAGAGCCGTCTTGTCCCAGAAATGAAACGCCGAAGATGGACTCGGGCAGCGTCAAAGAATCGCGAACTACACGGATGGAAAAATCAGCGGCGGGACAAGGGTTGCGACCCAAAGCAGACCTGCTCGAGGAACTCGTCGCGCACTCAGCCGTATGAAGCCAAGTTACGCGTACCTGAGCTGCGTGCAAGATGGTAGTGGCTCTGCGCTCTGCACGAGCCAAAACGTCGCTCGAGACGTTGGCATCGTTGAACACGGTGACAGTCACTTGTGTAGCTCCGTCGTCCAGAGCTCGGGCCGTCTGACTTAGACAAAACAATAGTCCTATAACAACCATGGACGTCAGCTTGAGAAACATGGCGCTCACCCCACGCGCCGAATGTCAAGCCGGGCTGCAGGTACCTCAAGCCTCGGCGGGCTACCGGTGGATGAAAAAGAGGTAACGAGATAAATTGCGCAGCATCAAACGATTAGCGGCTCGGGTAACTTCGCCAGAGCTTCTTGAGAGTGCTACACTCCGGCTAACGGGTGAGGAAGATGACGGTGGCCACCGGTAACGGTACGGGCACAATTCAGTTCAGCGTGTTTGAGCTGGACCTACGTGCCGGAGAGCTGCGCCGCAATGGGTCCAAGGTAAGGCTTCAAGAACAACCACTCCAAGTGCTGGTCAGCCTGCTGGAGCGCCCGGGCGAAGTTGTGAGCCGGGAAGAGCTACGCGGCAGGTTGTGGCCTGCCGATACATTTGTGGATTTCGACCACAGTCTGAACGCTGCCGTTCGGCGATTGAGGGATGCACTCGGAGATTCGGCTGAGACTCCGCGCTTTGTGGAGACGGTCGCGCGCCGAGGATACCGCTTTATCGCGCCCGTAAGCGGAGCTAGTCAAGTCCAACCAGCAAGTGCGGTGTCTTTGGAACCGGCCCATCGGCTGCGCGGGTGGATCCTGGCTGCGGCTTTACCGCTATTAATTCTGGCAATTGTGATCGGGTGGCGTGCCGGCCGCAGTTCGAAAACGACGGGAAGTGTCACCAGCCGAAGACTGACAGCAAATTCAGTCGAAATCCCCGTGCTCGGGCAGGCGATCTCTCGCGACGGGAAATACCTGGCGTTCGCAGACAGTTCAGGTTTTTATGTAGGGCAGATCGACACGGGAGAGACTCACTCGCTTCCATTGCGCAAAGGTTTCGACGCGCGACCTGCGGCGTGGTTTCCTGATGGAAGCCATTTGTTGGCCACGTGGGTGGAAGATCCCACAAAATCGCCGAGCCTATGGGAGATTTCCGTCGTAGGCGGCGAACCTCGCAAAATCCTGGACGAGGCCCGTTCTCCTTCGGTGTCGCCGGACGGATCGCAAATCGCCTTTTTGGCAGGACCCGAAACAAGCCAGGGAATCTGGATTGCCCAATCTGATGGCCAGAGGCCACACCGATTGTTGTTGGAGCTGGGCAGTTTTGTGGGTCAGCTTGCCTGGTCCCCAAACAGCAAGCGACTCGCATACGTCACCGGCAAGTATCGTCACGATCTATATACAGAGACACGAATCGAGACCATCAACCTCGCGGATGGGAGTCCGACAGTCGCGTTGGTGCAGGCCGGAATGGATCCGGGAATAGCATGGACCCGGGATGGGCGATTGCTTTTTTCCGTACATGAGCCGTCGCCCAGCCAGGATGATGCCAACGTATGGGCGATCCACATCGACGAGAGTAGCGGAAAGCCGTGGGGTCCGAGGCAGCGCCTGACCAACACTACGGGATATAGCGGCGATATGACGCTCAGCGCAGATGACAAACGTCTCTCGCTGGCAAAGTACACGCTTCAGCCGGATGTTTTCATCTCAGAGGTAAGGACGCCGGATTTCAAGCTCAGTCGTCCTCGAAGATTAACGCTGGACGAGCGGTCGGATTTTCCGTATGCATGGACGCCAGATGGTAAGGCAGTAATTTTTGGATCAGACCGCGATGGGCCTTACCATCTTTTTAAACAAGATATTGATCGAAGTGCACCCGAGTTGCTGGTCGGCGGCGCGGAAGATGCCAATGGACCCCGCCTCGGCCCAGACGGTTCGACGCTTTTATTCCTAAGTCAGCGCACCTCGGGAGATCCTTTGCACAAGGTGAAGCTGATGCGGATTCCGCTGGCCGGGGGTCCGCCGAAGTTACTGTTGGAAGACGTTAACATCAACAATCACCAGTGCGCACGAGAGCCGTCGACATTGTGCATCTATAGCCAGATCACGACGGGCGAGCAGACGTTTTACCGCTACGATCCGGAAACCGGAGAGCATAGTGAAATCACTGCGGCGAAAATTAAAGATGCCGACCCGTACGCGTTCAACTGGAGTCTGTCACCTGACGGGAAAGTGCTGGCTAGCGCGAAAAAGGTGGGACCGCAAAAAGAACTCCTGGTTCGCTTGCTGTCGGTTGCGGACGGCTCACAGCGAATGCTGAGAGTCGATGCCTGGGCTGGTATAGGTAGCCTTGATTGGGCTCCAGACGGCAAAAGTATCTGGGCCATGGCGTACACCACGAAAGATACATGGGCACTCCTGAATGTGGACCTTCAGGGCAAGGTGCGCAACGTTCTCGAAGAAAAAAACATACGCTTAGGCTGGGCGATACCCTCGCCGGATGGGAAATGGCTGGCGTTGTGGGAATCCAGCGGTAGCGCCAATGTGTGGATGATCGAGAATTTCTGATCAGCTTTGGCGTGCTTTAGCGGGCGGGAACTGCATGGTGCGCACAATCCCCTTCCCTTCCTCGACGAAGATCTGCTGGTTTGGCTTTACATCTTTAAGTGTGTCGACCTGCCCGCTGGGCCAGCGGATTTCCAGGAGCTCGATTTTTTCAGCCTTGCCGATTCCAAAGTGGACGCGCAGATC
>JBLNFC010000062.1:0-4381 GCA_050263355.1 Acidobacteriota bacterium | reverse complement strand
AAGTGCCGCCTCTTCTTCTTTACTCACTTCGCAAAAGCGCCGCGCGGACGCGAGCGCGGGTACCATAACAGCAAATGGTTTTTCCACCCGCCGCTTTCGTGTTCTCAGCAACGCGACGGCCTCTGCATTGGTTGCATCGGCTACGAGATGGAACCCCCCGAGGCCCTTTATCGCCACGATCCTTCCTTCTCGAATGGCGGTGATTGCTCCTGCAAGCGGATTCTGAACGGAAATCGACTGCCCGCCGCGGTTCCAGAGTTGCAGTCTGGGTCCGCAGTCCCAGCATGCGTTTGGCTGGGCATGGAATCGACGATTCAGCGGGTCTTCATACTCTGCCCGGCAAGCGGGACACATCGGGAACACCGACATGGAAGTGTGTGGCCGGTCGTATGGGATATCGTGCACAATGGTGAATCGCGGCCCGCAATTCGTACAGTTGATGAAGGGATATCGATAACGTCGATCATGCGGATCGAGCATCTCCCGCAGGCAGTCGTCGCAGACCGCAACGTCGGGTGAGATCAAGGTATGAACTGCCTCACCTCGACGGCTCGCAAGAATTCGGAACTCCCGATCACCATTGCAAGGGAGGTCTGCCATTGCCAGGCCGGTGATCTTTGCCAGGGGAGGCGCCTCCTGCCGAAGCCTGACCACAAAATCATCAATCTTCTCTCGCGGCCCTTGCACTTCGATAGTGACCCCGGAAGGCGTATTGCTGATTTCGCCGGTTAATTTGCGCTCTCGCGCCAAACGATAGACATGGGGGCGAAACCCGACCCCCTGCACGATTCCGGAGACTTCGATATGGCGCCGAACATTCATCAGCTAACTCACCATCTGTGGAGAGCCGGCCCTCAAGGCTCTCTGTTTACGGTCAAGCCAAGTCATCCATTCGGACAGTCCATCGCCAGTAGTGCACGAGACGCGGACAATCTCAATTGCAGGGTTTATGCGCCGGGCGTTCTCCGCTGCCGAAGCAATGTTGAAGGGAACGTAGGGAAGCAGGTCGACCTTGTTCAGCACCAGCAGTTCCGATTTAAAGAAAATCGAGGGATACTTCAGCGGCTTGTCTTCGCCTTCGGTCACGCTAAGCATGACGATCTTTGCTGCTTCCCCCAAGTCGTAACTCGAGGGGCAAACAAGGTTGCCCACGTTCTCGATGAAGAGGAGATCGATGTCTTCCAGTTTCCAATCGGCGAGATGGCGCGCGATCATCTGGGCGTCAAGGTGACACGTGCCGCCGGTCGTGATCTGCTTGACTGGAAAGCCAAACCGGCGCAGTCGATTGGCATCGTTCTCGGTCTGAATGTCACCCGTAAGGACAGCGGCGCGTTCGCTTCGGGGAAGCGCTTCCAGAGTACGTTCCAAGAGGCTGGTTTTTCCGGATCCGGGCGAACTGATCAGGTTCAAGCACAGAATTCCGTGATCACGAAAGTGTTCCCGCAAATTAGCCGCAAGCCGATCGTTTTCGCTCAGAACCTTCTTCTCAAGCGGTAGTCGGTTCATGTTCCTCGACCTCCAGAAAAGCTAGCTCCAACTCGTCGCCGCTGATGCACTCCGGTGCGAAGCTTCCGCAGCGAGGACAGTCGAAGTCGTAATCCTTCACCTCGAATTCGTTCGGGCAGTTGGGGCAACGATGACGTCGGGGCACGCAGTCCACCTCAAGCTTTAGCCGTTCGAGTTCGGTGTCCCGGATAAGGACCTCAAAGCAGAATTGCAGTGCGGATTTATCGAGAGCGGTGAGTTCGCCAATCCGAATACCAACCCTTTCCGCGCGATCCAAAGGGTGCTGCGCCATCTCTTTCCTCACCGCGTCGATGATCGAACTCGCAATTCCTATTTCGTGCATGACGTGTACTCAGCAAATTCGCGGCAACTGGTCTCCTGCCAGCATGTCAACAATGCGCGTTGTTCCCAGGCCAGTGCGCATGGTTACCAGCCCTCTGCGATCTTGATTCACGCTGCCGATAATTCGTGCCTCTCGTCCCAGCGTGTCCCGGCGCATCACATTCACGACTGCATCTGCCACGCCAGGCGCCACGATAGCGACCAGCTTGCCTTCATTCGCGACATACATTGGATCGAGCCCCAGCATCTCGCAAGCGCCGCGAACTTCTTCCCGCACGGGAATGGCATCTTCGCGCAACTCTATCCCTACTTGCGACTGTGCCGCGATTTCGTTGAGAGCGCTGGACAGACCGCCACGCGTGGGATCCCGCATGCAGCGAATTTCGTTAGTAACATTCAGCATGTCGGTCACAAGAGAGTGCAGGGCGGCACTGTCGCTTTCAATGGTGGTTTCGAATTCAAGGCCTTCGCGCTGCGCGAGAATTGCGATCCCGTGATCGCCTATGAATCCACTAAGAATCACCTTGTCACCTGGTCGAGCCTGATTGGCGGACAAGCGGACATCCTCCGAAACCAATCCAATGCCACTCGTATTGATGAACAGTCCGTCCCCGCTGCCTTTCTCGACTACTTTCGTGTCACCGGTGACAATCCGTACGCCAGCAATGCGTGCTGCTCGCTGCATCGAACTCACTACGCGCCGCAGAACTTCTATCGAGAGTCCCTCCTCGATGATGAATGCGGCGCTCAAGAACAAAGGTGTCGCACCTCCCATCGCCAGATCGTTGATCGTGCCGTGCACGGCGAGAGAACCGATGTCGCCACCCGGAAAAAACAGTGGCTTTACTACAAACGAATCCGTGCTGAACCCTAGCCGCGTTCCTGCAACGTTGACGAGCGCTTGATCGTTGAGTTCGGCGAGGGCTGGATTTTGAAATGCGGGCAGGAAGACCTCTCGAACGAGATCAGCACTCAGTTTTCCGCCGCTGCCGTGGCCCAGCAGAATCGTATCTTTGGCAGGAAGCGGGGTTGGGCAAGTGATCCCGGCGATTGTCTTTGCTCCTCGTGCCATCAGGCCTCCGTCACCTCGCGCGCATGTCGGCGATACTGGTAATACGCTGCACAAGCGCCTTCGGAAGAAACCATGGGAGCGCCGAGCGGATTTTCCGGCGTGCATAGCATGGCGAATGCCGGGCAATCTGTCGGCTTCCGCAAGCCTTGCAAGACCTCCGCGCTCATGCACTCGGCTGGTTCGTCTGCGGTAATAACGTCCAGGCGGAAAAGGGCATTGGCGTCATGGGCCGCGTACTCGGGTCGCAATCGCAATCCGCTGCGAGGGATGGTTCCGATCCCGCGCCATTTCTGATCCGAGACCTCAAAGACCTCGTTCATGATCTGTTGCGCCGCAACATTGCCCTTGTAGTTCACGGAGCGAACATACTGGTTTTCCACTCGGGCCTGGCGGTTTTCCAGTTGGTGCACAAGCATGAGAATCGCTTCCAGCAGATCAACGGGTTCAAATCCGCCCACCACGATCGGCACCCCGAAATCACGCACGAGCGACTCATATTCCTGGTAACCCATCACCGTGCACACGTGGCCGGGCGCAATGAATGCGTTGACACGATTCTGGGGCGAGGCGAGTAGAGTCCTTATGGCCGGCGGCACGAGCACTTGCGAGACCAGCAATGAGAAGTTCGAGAGTCCTTCGCGCTTTGCTTGCCAGGCGGCCATAGCGTTCGCAGGCGCGGTGGTTTCGAATCCGATCGCCAGGAACACGACCTTACGATGCGGATTGGCACGCGCGATCTTTACCGCTTCGAGGGGAGAGTATGCGACCCGTACGTCCGCTCCTTGCGCTTTGACCCAGAACAAGTCTGAGCTGGAACCTGGAACGCGCAGCATGTCTCCGTAGGAAACCAGAGTCACCTCTGGAAGAGAAGCCAGAGCAATGGCTTTATCGATCGTCTCCAGCGGCGTAACGCAGACCGGGCAACCGGGACCGTGCACGAGTTCGATCTGTTTCGGCAAGAGGTCGTCGATCCCATAACGCATGATGGTGTGCGTCTGTCCACCGCAGATTTCCATCAGTACCCAAGGACGGGTCGTCTTCTCGCCGATCTCGCGTGCCAACGCGTGGCAAATGCGGGCATCTCGATATTCGTCGATGTATCTCATTTCAGTAGAACATCAGGCGGGTGGCTCTGATCCGCATGCCACCCCTTACCCCCAATCTAAAGGGGGGAAAACATAAGAACGGTGATGGAGATCACAAGCTCTGGTGAGTTACCGCACACGCTGGGAGCGGCCGCCTGATCGTTGGAATCTTGGGAAGGGAACAGTCGGAGAGAAAGAGAGGGTTAGCTTGGAATCGGCGGTTCGGACGGTAGTTCGTCAGCAAGCGCGCCCATTTCTTCAAGCAATTCGTAAGTTCTCCGAGCTTCCTCGGCATCAACCCGGCTGATGGCAAAGCCGACATGAACCATGACGTAATCTCCTACCTGGGCTTCGGGCACGAAATCGAGGCTGGCCT
>JBLNFC010000061.1:0-3117 GCA_050263355.1 Acidobacteriota bacterium | reverse complement strand
AACATACTTCGCTTCGATGCCCGCGATATTCTGAGCGACACCAACGAAATCGAGTATGGGTTTGTTAATCGTTTCTACGCTAAGCCGCTGACTCTACCCTCAGATCAGAATTGTCGCCCTGCGGACGCCTCCATCTCCACCTCGACACCAGCCAACTTGGCCCCGTCATCCCCAACTGAAGCTCAGCCCAATGCCGATCAGGCGCTTGCCCAGTCTTCGGCGGAAAGCCCCATTCCATGGCAGACCGACGAAGCGCCGCCAACCGAACTTCCAGAGTGTTCGGTGGACAACTCCGCGCGCGAGCTTTTCAGCTGGGAACTAGGCCAGAAATATTTCTTCGATCCTAGCTTTGGCGGGGCAATAGAGAACGGCTTCCGTAACGTTTTCGCCACCACGGCTGATTTCACGGCAATCGCCTTTCTCACTGGCCCCCGGCGTTTTTCGCCACTCATATCACGTTTCCGCATCAATCCCGTTGGCCGTCTGTCGGTCAATTGGGACCTGGACTACGATTTCAACCTCAACAAAATCAATTCCAGCTTGCTGAACGTATCGTACAGACTAGGCTCCCTGACCCTTTCGGCCGGCGATGCCTATTTGCAGGCACCAGGAGGAACGGTGTCGTCCAACAACATTGCGGTTCCTACGCTATTCAATACCGTGCGCTTTGGTGCTACTTATGGCACTCAGCTCAAACGTGGGTTCAGCGCTGCCGGAATTGGTGGGTACGATGCCAACAAGTCGCTGCTCCAATACACGGCGGTGCAGTCGAGTTACAATTGGGACTGCTGTGGCATCAGCTTTGAGTATCGTCGTTGGTTCCTACCCGGTATTCGCAACGAGAATGAGTACCGCTTCATATTCAACCTTGCCAATGTGGGAGCATTTGGGAATCTCCGGCGTCGAGAGCGGCTCTATTAGCCACATTGCGAGCAATGATTAGGCAGCATCCAACCACTAATTTGACGCAGGCAAATACAACTCGTCGCGAAGAGCTCGAACAAAAGCGTCTGGCGCTTGAAGTCATACTTGCTTCTCTCGGACGTACCCTGATTGCTTATTCTGGTGGTGTGGACTCCGCCTTCTTGGCCTACGCATCCCATCAGCTACTCGCCGACCAGATGCTCGCAGTCATTGCTGATTCCCCGAGTCTCGCGCGTGTGCACCTCGCTGACGCACTGGCTTTTGCCAAAGAACAAGGAATTCCGGTCGAGGTCATTTCTACTTCGGAACTGGACAAGCCAGACTATGTCCGCAACGATGCCGGCCGTTGCTTCCATTGCAAAGACGAACTGTTCACTGTCATGGAACAGCTTCGCGAGTCCCGCGGGTTCGACAGCATTGCCTACGGCGTGAACGTTGATGATCAGGGCGATTTCCGTCCGGGCCAGCAGGCAGCGAAGCGCCACGCCATATTCGCCCCGCTTCTAGACGCGGGCCTGACTAAGGAAGACGTCCGGCAGCTGGCCAAAGTGGCGGGATTGCGGATCTGGGACAAGCCTGCTTCGGCGTGCCTCTCCTCTCGCGTCCAGTACGGCCATGAGGTTACGCGCGAAACCCTCAGTGTAGTTGAGAAAGGAGAGGACGCACTTCGCGCCATGGGGTTCCGGCAGTTCCGCGTCCGTCATCATGGCGAAATCGTTCGCATCGAGATCGCCAAAGACGAGTTGCCCCGTGCCTTAAACCCGGAGATTGCCGCCGAGTTCGCACGATTGTTCAAGGCATTGGGTTTCAAATTCGTGACGCTAGACCTCGAGGGCTTCCGTTCTGGCTCCATGAATTCTTTACTTCCGCTGGAGCAACTCTCGCGCAAAACGGGTTAGGTAACAACACTCTCAACAGCAGCCTGCTTTCCGCTTCGGTGGCCCTGGGGTCGGCTACCGCAGGTATGAGATAATTTCCTTTCATCCTCAACGTTTAGGCGGTTTCTAGTGATGGCGCTCCGACGCTCTTTCCTCATCCTCAGCCTCATTTGTCTAGGCTGTTCGGCTCAATCGATATCTCCGGACCTCAGCAAGCGCATCGAGCGTCAAGTTCGTGCTACTTACAGCCTCCCCGTTGATGTGCAAGTCACAGTGGGACCTGCCAAGCCAAGCGAATTTCCTAACTACGACGCGCTCAACATCACCCTGAGTACCAGCGAACGTAAGCAGGAGGTCCCCTTCCTGGTTTCCAAGGATGGCAAGACCCTGATCCGAATGACCAAGATGGATCTAAGTCAGGATCCCTATGCCGAATTGATGAAGAAAATTGACACTAGCGGCCGGCCGACGCGTGGCAAGAAAGATGCCAAGGTAGTGGCGGTAAACTACGACGACTTCCAATGCCCGTATTGCTCGCGCATGCACCAGGAGCTTTTTCCAACCATCTTCAAGGAATACGGCGACAGGGTGCTCTTCATCTACAAAGACTATCCCCTGGTCGAGGTCCACACTTGGGCTACTCATGCAGCCGTGAACGCCAACTGCCTGGTTGCGCAGAATAATGATGCCTATTGGGATTACGCGGACTATCTCCACGCTAATCAGCACGAGGTCAACGCCGAAAAGGGCAACGACGCGCGTTTTAGTGCGCTCGACAAGTTGGCCATTCTCCAAGGCCAAAAGCACAACCTGGACTTGGCCAAGCTTCAGTCCTGCATCAAGGCTCAAAAAGACGACACCGTGAAAAGCTCAATGCACGAGGCTGATACGCTGGGGGTTACAGCGACTCCCACGCTCTTCATCAACGGCGAAAAGGTGGATGGGGCCCTTCCACTTTCCGAGTTGCGGATGGTCTTCGACCGTGCTTTGAAGCAGGCTGGTGTCGCTATCCCAGCGCATGACGCGGCCCCCACAAGCTCAGGTGCATCTGCCCCGCCGGGGGATTAGTAACGATCGCGTACGGTTTGCAATCAAATTATTTGCTGGCGGGTTCTGGGAGGAAGCAATTGAAACCTGATCTGCTGTCCCGGCGTTGGGCAGTTTTCTGCGCGTTGGCTTTGGCCCTCACTTTATTGTTCTTGGTCGCATGCAGTTCTGGCAAGGATGGCACTGATGTAATGGCCAAAGTTGATGGGCGCAAGATCTTTCGCGCCGACGTCGACAAATACTACCTCAACCAGACCTCCGGCTCAGA
>JBLNFC010000060.1:0-5680 GCA_050263355.1 Acidobacteriota bacterium | reverse complement strand
TGTGCCGCACATGAAGATCGTGGTAGACGCAGGACACGGCGGCTGGGACCTGGGAACCGTAGGACGTCAGGGCCTGTTGGAAAAAGACCTGGTGCTGGACGTCACGAAGCGCCTGGGCACTCTGCTGGAGAAGCGGTTGGGCACCGAAGTCGTCTATACCCGTCCCGACGACAACTACATTCCACTTGAGCAACGGACGGACATTGCGAATCAGTCACAGGCTGATCTGTTCGTATCGATACACGCCAACAATAGTGATTACTCCTTCGCGCGCGGAGTGGAGACCTACTATACGAATTACTCGTCATCGGCGGAATCGACGGAAATCGAGAAGCAGGAAAACGGCACAGCAAAGGCCGTAGCCGACGCCGGCGTTCTGAGTGAAGTTGCGTTGAAGGAAAGGAAAGAAAGAACAGATCAGTCGCGGCGCCTGGCAGCGAGCGTGGAGCGCGCCCTGTATGGGACGCTCTCGCCTGACAATCCGGGCATGCGTGATCGCGGCGTAAGAGAAGCCCGCTTCGTGGTTCTGACCGGTGCGTCAATGCCTGCGATCTTGTCGGAGATTTCGTTCGTCAGCAGTCCACTGGACGAAAAGAAACTTCAGTCCGCGAGTTACCGCCAACAAATCGCGGAAGCGCTCTACAAAGGAATCGCGCATTATGCCGCGAGTTCCGCACATGTCAAAATGGCGGCGGCCTCGTCGAAGCCATCAGGTCGTGACATTCGCGTCGCGACTCACTAACAGCCTATCGGCAAGGTTCTGGCGCAATATAAGCGGCCTACGCTAGCTCCACCTCAAGAAGCTGCTGCTGTTTACTGCTGAACTCCGCCATATTTCTGCAACCACTTCAGTTCTTCTCGCACCTTGATCTTTCCATGCCAGGGGTTCTTGCTGAGCGAGTGCCCTTCACCAGGAAAGATCAGGAGTGAATTTGGTACTCCAAGCGAGCTCAGTGCGTGCTCGAGAAGATAGTTTTCGAGCACCGCCACACGAATGTCTTTCGCACCACACACGATGTGAGTCGGCGTTTTCACATTATTCATCTGGAAGATAGCAGCCTCATCGTGGTATCGCTGTTGCGCTTCCCACGGCCGTCCGCCGAGAAAATAAGCATCATCGAAGGTCGTGTCGTCATTGCCCCAGTTGGCCACATGCTCGACTGCTCCAGCTCCGGTTACGGCAGCCTTGAATCGGGTGGTCTGGGTGATGAGCCAGTTCGTCATGTAGCCACCGTAGCTGTAACCGCCGACGGAGAGCCGGTCAGGGTTGGCAATGCCATCCTTCACCAGAGCATCGATTCCGGCCAAGATATCCTTGCCCGGGCGAGAGACGATTTGAGGAACGATACCCAGCAGAAACTTGTCCCCGTAACCCGTTGAGCCGCGATAGTTCGGTTCGAAGACCAGCCATCCCTGGGTTGCCGCAAGGCGATCCCACTGGTACCAATCGGCCTCGAAATGATTCCCATCGGCATCAGCCGGGCCGCCATGGATGAAAGTGAACATCGGCAAATTTTTCTGTTCGAACTTACCGGGAGGGTAAAGCAGCATTCCTTCAACGGCGGTGCCGTCATCTGCTACCCAGCGATAGGGCTTGCCTTTGGGGAGTTCTCGCTGCGCGAACAGCTTATTAAAGGCCGTGATAGGACGAGCATTCTGCAATTGGTCAGGGCTGTCGGCGAGATAAACTTCGGTTGGACGTTCAACCGAGGAGTAAACGAACGCCAGGCGTGGCGAGTGCTGCGCTACCGACATGCGGTCGTAGGTGCCGGCCCATCCAGTGAGTTTCGAGAAAGCGGCTGTGGGAGCCGAGGAATAGTAAAGGGGTACTTCAGTTCCCTGGCGCGCGGCGACCAAAACTCGATCTCCGCCCACAGCGTAACGATTTACAGATCCGACATAATCCTTGCTCCACTGCTGGATCTCGCCGGTGACACTATCGATCCAATAGAGATGGGGTTGCAGATCGCGGTAGGGTCCGCTTGTGTCTCCCAATTGCACGTTGAAGAAGATGTGGCGGTTGTCAGGCGACCAGTAGAGATCCTGCTCGACGGCGGTGTTTTTGGTGAGTTGTCGAACGACGTGGTCAGCGGAAGAGCCGCCCAGATCAATCGAGTAGATTTCGAATTCATCCACCTTTTCCTGTCGCTGAGAAATCGAACTGGTCACGAAAGCCAGCCTCTTGCCATCTGGTGAAATGACGATCTGCTCGACACGCCATGGTGTCGTCGCAACCTGTCGAGCTCCAGGGGAAACGCCAGACAACTTGTTTTCTGGATCGGGCGAAGCGGTGGCTGGCGCATTCACATTGCGAGCCATGGCATCATTGAGGTCGACGCTGAAGATCACGTCGCCGCGCTCCGATTCACGATACTGAATCGCATCTTTCCAGTCCTTCTTGTAGGCATCCTTGCGTTGCTTATTCCAAGGCAACCGGCTGGCGAAGTAGAGGGCGCGGGAATCGGGGGCCCAGCCGAACGCGTGTATCTCCTCATCGCTTTGGCTGAGTGGAAGTGCTTCTCCGCCGCTCGTCGAAATGACATATAGCTGGTTAATGCCGCTGTCATCGTCGCCGGAATCATCGCTCCCGGCCGGTTTGCCCGAAGCGTTTTTGCGCTCGGACAGAAAAGCGATCCACCGGCCATCCGGTGACCACTGCGGATCAGTGTCGTGGCCGGATTGAGTCAATTGGACCAAAGAACTTCCCGCGTCTCTATACAACCAGAGGTCATGCCGAAAGACACTCTGATCCCAATCGACACGAGTCGTTCCAATCACGACGGAGTGTCCGTCAGGTGAGAGCTTAAGAGCGTCGAAATCAACCGAATTGAAGAATTCGTCGATTGTGATGGGAGGCTTCTGAGCGAGGCTAAGTGCAGGTACAAAAGTGTAGATGAGAATGATGATGACGGCAAAGCGAACCGAGTTGGGGATAGTCATAGGCCCTCGAAGCGGAACTAGGTTTTATATAGGAGGCTCGAACCTGAATGGAAGTCGCTAGAACGATCCAGGTGACTGAAAGTCATTGTGACTTTTCTGGCAGCGCGTCCACGCGCTCGAGATCGTCCTTCATCCCGAGATATTCCCAGCGTTGCAGCGATATGGGGACATTGCCGTTGAGCCACAAGTAATCGTGGAATACGCGCAGACTAAACTTGTCACCCTGCTGGCGACGAGCTTCAGCAAGAAAGTTCATGATCTGTGATTTTCCAATCTGGTAGGAGATCGCTTGGCCCGGAGCCATGGCGAAAGAGGAAGCTTCGTCCAAGGCTGTTGCCGAATCCATGGGCACGGTGGCGTGCAGGTAGTCGGCGGCTTGCTGGATGTTGAATTCGCCAAGGGCCAGCTTCACATCGACCTCGACTCGGAGGGCGCGCAGGCGCATGAAGTTGTCGATGATCTCGCGACTGCGCGGGCTATTGTCGAACAGGCCAGCTTCCTGCATCATCTCCTCGGCATAAAATCCAATTCCTTCGTTCGCACTCGAATCGTAGTAGTGCCGTCGAATGGGGCCGGGATGGCTCCAGGAAAGCGTTAGCTGGAAGTAATGCCCGGGTACTCCTTCGTGAACGATTCCAGTTCTTGGCTCCTTAGCGTCCGCCAGCATGAAGTAGCCTAGGTCCGGACGCGGAGCGGTAATGTAGCGAACGCCATTTTCGTTAAGCCGGCCAGGCGAGGTGAAATCGTCGGCTTCACCCGCATCAAGATCGAGTAGCGGCTTCAGGTAGGCGGGCATGCCGCGATGCAGATAATGCTGCATAGCTGCATAGAAGATGGAACGCTCAGGATGTTTTTCTCTTCCAGATAGCGCCGGACGGCTAGCTCATCCGCCCGTTCGCGCGCGACCTGCTCTTCTGTGGTTTTGAATATCGGGAGTTGCGGCAAATTCGCATTGCGATGTTCTTCGTAAGTCTGGAACGACACGGCGCGCCCCCATTCCTGCCTGCCGGTTTCGAGCAGTTGTTCAGGCGTGTACGGAAGCAGCGCTACGTGCTTCAAGAAGAATAAATAGCCCGGGCGTCCTACGGCAGTTTGGGGCGCCATTCCCGGCAAATGTTGAACCAGCCAGTCGCGATAGGCCTCAAGGGCAACGATCGCCTTTTCCGTGGTGGCGTCTATATTCCCGGAGTTGTTTTTGTCCAGCAACGGCTTGAGTTCACGAACAGATTCAAGCAGCGCCGGACGCACGCCCTTGAGTAGGTCAACCGTGAGGCTTGCAAACGGAGCTACCGGCTGGCTGAGGTTCGATTTCGCATCTTGTAAGGTTTTAGGAAAGGAAGCGAGTGTGTTGACTATCTCGCGCGTGCGGGTAGCGTCGAATGGGGGCAGAAGCAAGAGCAGAGAGAAATAGGCGCCGATCGTCTGGTCCTTGTAAAAAAGAGGATTCCTCTGCCAGGCACGCGTGATGTCGAGTTCCCAGCGAACCCGCGCTATGGCTGAGCCGATCAGCCGATAATCCACTTGGCGCGCCACCGGCCACTTTGACGAATCCATGCTCTTCCAGCGTGCTTCGAACTGTTCCAGTTCACGTTGGTAGCGAATGCCGGCGGCGGGCGACCAGTCCGGGACCCAATCGGATGGACGCTGCAGACGGGGGATATCATCGGTTGAAACTGGCATCTCGCTGGCACGCCAAGTCCAGAAATCATGGGCGAGGTTATCGAGTTGGTCGGCATGTAAAGGCGCCGCGCATGCAAGCGCCGCCACCAAGACCAACATTGGCAGGCAACGGATCATGGCGTTCTTCCTCGCTTTGCAATGCGTTTCATTGCGCGGGCTGCGCATCTTTGAGCGCATCATCCAGGTCCTGGTTTGTTTTCGGGGCGCTCCCTTGTACAACTCGCCAGCCATCATCATAGTGACGGAATGCAACGCTCGACCTGAATTCCACGCCAGTCTGCGAAAGCGCAGCGCCCACTTCGTTCATCGGGATCCATTTCCAGGTGAAGTCTACGTCCGCCCAATTGCCGTTCTTCGCGATGCCAGTAACGCTGATCAACTGCCGCTTCGCGGTAGGAATGGAGAAATACTGGTGAGGAGTGCCTTGAGCAGAGATCAGATCACGAAATGTTTCCACGCCGATGGGGGTAAGAGCCACGTCCCAGCAAGGTGGCGGAGAAACTTCCCCGGTGCAGGGAGCGGTCACCCCGGTAATCCAGCAGCGACGCTGGAGAACCAGGTACTCCGGGCGGGTGTAGTCCATGTTGGAAACGAGCCCCGTGCGCAGAAAGAATTGTTGCGGAGCTTTGAAGCTTGCCGCGTTCCCAATTTCCTCGGCAGCGCGCCCGCGGGTAAGAAAGTCGCGGGCACGGCAGCCTACTAACAGCAGGCACAATGCTACTGCAAGCGTAGGTTTCGATCTCATTCTGTCTGGATGGCTAGCTAAGGATTGTAAACATGCCCGAGCTTTTGCGCGGTAAAAAAGGAGTGGCCGCGATCTGCCCGTCAAATTGAGAAGCCCAGCGGCCGGGGATAGGACTGCCGCACGACGGGCAGCAGCCGTTGGGGGTCACGCGATAGTCCTCGACGAGGTAGCTGTAACGCTTGATCAGCGTGGTTCCACAGGTGTGACAGAGTGTGTCTTCGGAATTGCCGACGCGACCGGGGAGGTTTCCCGCATAAACATAGTGAAGTCCTGCGCGTTTACCAATCTCCCGCGCGCGCAGGAGGTCTTCTGGGT
>JBLNFC010000059.1:0-3625 GCA_050263355.1 Acidobacteriota bacterium | reverse complement strand
ATAGCCGTGCCGGGAATACCGGTGCTGATGTTGTGGAACATGTCGGCATCCGAGTCTCCGTGACGCTTGTGGGCGTGCGTAAGGTCAGGGCCGCGTCCTCCTCCACGCGCACCCAGCCCATGGCAAAGCGCGCAATTAATGCGGAACTCGAACGCTCCTGCCTTGGCCGCCGCCGGATTTCCGGCCAGCGGGTTGCGCTGCTGTGCCCACACGAAAGAACTGGAGAATGTGGCGAGGCCAAGCCCCAGACTTGAAACGACCAGGCACCATGGAATGCCGCGCCGCAGTAGAAGACAGATCCTTCTTCTGGAGACCATGAACAAACTACCTCTTTGGGCTGGCGAATGAGACCAGGGAATTGCGCGCATCATAGCACGTCAACTCACGGCAACTGTATCGGTTCCATGATTCTCAATACGGGCCGTCCCTGGACATTTTCCAATGGGAAGTAAACGAGATGAGTTTCTGGATCAACACAAACAGTATGAGCATGCGGCATGAAGAACTGCCCAACTTTGATGAGAGTCTTACCTTGCTCGCGGAACACGGTCACCTGTCCCGACTCCGCCGCGACATAGAGCAGCTTGAGCCCAGGGTCAAATGCCAGTACGTCGGGATCCTCTCCCACCGGGTGCGTTGCGAGTACCTTCATCGAGTTCAGGTCCAGCACAGCCAGTTTGTGATTCTCTTCTCCCGCCACGAACGCCAGCCTTCCATCCACATCCAGCGATATGCCGTGTGGACTCGCAACTCCGGTAACGGGGTATCGCCCAATGATCTTCGCCGTGGTCGGATCAATCGCGACTAACTCATTCTTTTCGTGGACCGCCACGAGAATGCGTGCCGCCACAGAATCGTAGACTGTGTTGCCGGCGCCACCACCTAGTGCAATTGTCGCTACAAGACTGTTGCTCTTGGCGTCAATGACTGCATCTGCGTCTCCGTGCTCATCCGAAACAAACACTCGTTGTGCCCCCGGAGCATAGGCGATTCCGTCGGGATACTTAACCGGGCCGACTTTCGCCAGAGTCTTCAACGTCTTCATGTCTACGACGGCAACTTTGTGTTCACCCGTAACCGCGGCATAAACGCGCCCCGGATCCGGCACCGCCCAGACTCCGTGCACACTGCTGAAGCCGTCGAGAATAGCAATTACCTCACGCCTCCTGGTGTCGAAGACCACCAGTTGATTGGCGTTCATGTGAGCGATGTAAAGACGTCCGCTGGAGACATCTAAACTCTGATAGTCAAAGCGAACCGCGGGCCCCGGCATGCGGATATCGGCAACCTGCTTCAGGGGCAATGGATCGAAGTTCTTCGGGGCTGTCGCAGACAAATGGCCCGGCATCAAAACCCAGCCCAGACCTAACGCTATCGCGACCGTTACGAAGACGTATACGAGTGCGGCATCGATCGACCATCTTAATCGGGGCAGCCGTTTACGAGCGTTGCCCCCACGACGGCCGATCAGCAGCGCTTCGTACTTAAGCACACGGTCCTTTCCCCCGAGGATCTTGGGTGCTTTTGTCCGGATGCTGTCACGGCCACCTAGGTCGTCAGTATCGGAACATCTAATTCTCACTTGGTGATGGCGCCGCACGCGATCCGGTCCCCGGCATTTCCCGCGGGATCCGTTTTCAGATCATCCGCTTTCGCGTGGACCACCAGCGCCGTTCCTCCATTGCTGAAAACGGAGCGACTGTCGTCGCCCATATCAGCGTTCAGGTTTGCCAACGTGGCTTTTGCCGTGCCGTCCTGTTTCACCGTAAAGTTCAACATATCCCCGGCGTGCGGCCCCTCCGGACTCTGCAAGCCGTGCTTCTTGTTATCTGGATTGAAGTGCGGTCCGGCCGACTTGAAATCTGGCGCGTCGCACTTGGCATTCTGATGGATATGGATTGCGTGCTCGCCCGGAGGCAGATTCTTCAAAGCCAGCTTAATCTTCAAGCCCTTCTTTGCCGGCTTCAACTCGGCGGTTCCAACATCCTGCCCCTTCGCATCCTTTATTTGAACCTTAGTGCTCGCCGCGAAAAGGGGCAGAGCGACTATGAGCAAGCTTCCTGTGATTGTGAGTAGCGTGGTTTTCATGCCGCGCATTATATTTCTCCTTGTTCTCGTGGTCTATCGGCTCGTGGTGACATAGAAAGCGTTGTTACCTGATCGCAAATCTTTTCCGTAAGTGAACGTGATCCCAACGCCCAGAACGCTGATTTTCGTTTGCACCCCTGTATCCCACAACCATTTCTTCGATCCCAGGCCCGGTGTGGGACCATTGATGCGCCCGGTATCTAAAAACGGGCTCAACTTCAGGCCGAAAATCCCGTTGTTGTAGACGTGCTTGTCAATCTCCCAATTTGACAGCATGTAGTTCCCTACCAGAGGCGCGCTACCTTTTCGTCCGTCGTGCGTTGCGATATGCGCCCGCATCGAGAGATCGTTGTCACGCTCAAGGCCGAGCATGAATAATTCGTCAAAGGGTGCCTGACCAAATGTGGTTCCCGCTCGCAATGTTTGTTGCACCTTGTAGTCATCTCCGTTCAGTTGCGGGAACCATTCTCCCGAAACGCGCCCTTGCAGCTTCTCGAATGTGTGTGGCGGACTTGACCAAATGGCCGCGGTCTGCAAACTGATACTCGACTCCATCGAAATGCGCCGCTCCGGGACACGCATGAGTTGATAGTTCAACTCCGCGAGGTGCTTCAACTGAAAGCCGCTCAGCAGCACGTCGGGACTCAAACCCGAGCCCGCTAACACGCTGCGGTAATCGCGATGGGAAAACTCCGCGCCCGTTGTCCAGCCCCAACGGCCGCTATTGAACGATTCGACTCTCCCCCCCACTGCTTCCGTACGCAAATTCAAGCCGCCCAGCAAAGGCGCTGCCCCTTTGAACGATGGCCGGATATCCCAGTTCTCGTTACGTAGATCCAGATCGAACTGGTACCGATACTTCGGATTGCCTTCCAGTGGTGATGAGAAGTCAGCAGCCACCCGCCGCTTTTGCGCGTCCCACCGGATCAAGGAAGTAAAGTTCTTCGCCTCGCCTCCGATATTGAAATATTCTGGATAGACGGTCTGGTACGGCAAGCCCCGGAAAACGCCCAGCAAGGCGCCCCACTTTCCATCTCCGGCTCCGTCCCGTTCTTTGCCGTCGAAAGTCGCAGCAAACCTTGTATGGTCGGCGGCAACCAGCGATAGGCGATAGAGCGTAAAAATCCGCATTCCCTCGAGGCGCCGTTTCGTAGTCCAATACTCAGATAAGCGCAACTCGTTAGCGGGAGAAAATGCGAATGCGCGATCCAGCAACACAGGACTGATCTTCAACTCGCGATCGCTCTGAATCTCTTCTATGAACGGCTTCTTGATTTGATTCCAATATTTGAGTGCCGCTTCCAGGTTTCCGTGAACGAAGTAAATCGTGGCCAGGAAATCGTTGGCATACGAATCGAAAGGATCAATTTCTATGCTGCGCCGGAGCCATGTCAACGCCTCGCGATTGTGCTTCTGCTTGTAAGCTACCCCGCCAAGCTCGATGGGAAATCGCTTGTCGTCAGGAGCTAGCCTCAGACCTCGACGAAATGCCTTCGCTGCATCATCCCAGCGCCCCAACTGTGCCAGTGCGCTGCCG
>JBLNFC010000058.1:0-3519 GCA_050263355.1 Acidobacteriota bacterium | reverse complement strand
CAACCATTCGGTGCCGGATGAGATTAATGGCGAGGTGCGTTATGTCGATTCCCACCCATTTCCGTCCAAGCTTCTCGGACATTGCGATGGCAGTGCCGCAACCGCAGAACGGATCCAGTACCAAGTCACCCTGATTGCTACTCGCTTTGATCACGCGCTCCAGAAGTGCCTCCGGCTTCTGTGTCGGATAGCCAAGACGTTCTTTGCCGCTCGGCGCGACAATGCTGACCTCCCACACATCTGAAAGAATTGGCCCGGGCGACTCCTCTTCCACTGTTGACGGCTTCCGATGTCCTGACGAGAAGTCGGCGACCTGCCGCTTGGTGCCGTAGGTCCTTATTGTTGAGGGAGCGAGTTGTTCGTATCCGAAGAGCTCGTTGAAAGTATGGGTTCCGTCATTCGCCTTGGAGTAAAAGAGCAGAACGTCGTGCATCTTCTGGAATTGTCTCGAAGGTGCCGGCCATCTTCGGTAACGCCATATCACCTCGTTTCGGAAACAGCCATTCCCGAAAACCGAGTCTAGCAAGACCTTCAAGTAGTGGCTGGCAGTGGGATCGCAGTGAAGATATAGACTGCCTGTGCGCTTGAGGACGCGACGGAGCTCAATTAGCCGCGGTGCCATCATGCAGAGATACGCCATCATATCTGACTCGCCGAGCACTTTTCGGAGGGACGCCAGTGCCATTGCGGTCTCCGGGGCGAGCCTGCCGTCAACGACGTCGCGGAACACCTGCTCCGAGTCAGTGCCCCAGTGCCAGGTGTCTTCGAACGCCTGGATCTGCGCTGCGGCTTTGACTGATCCCGTTCCGAATATGATGTTGTAGTCCTTGCCGCTCTTGAACGGTGGATCGAGGTAGACCAGGTCCACTGTCTCCGCCCGAACGTGGCGCCGCAACACCTCAAGGTTATCCCCGTAGTAAAGACGATTCATCGTGCACACAAATTATAGCTGGGCAGCACAATCAACGGCCAAGTAATCGGAGGAAGATTTGACGAACCTGCGGTGGCAATTGCGCCCGTCAATGCTCTAGGTCGCCATCTAGTCCAATCGACTTACAAAAGGTCCGCTCGCGAAGTGCAGACAACGAATGCGAATTGGGTTCAGAAGTCGCGAAGCATGCGCACTTCGGAGCTTCCTGTTTGGACTCGAGACGAGGCTTGGGCTGACCGAAGCGCGCGTGACCCCGATCACGAATCTGCTGTACCTCGCGCCGGACATTCAGCTGCGGGTGCTTGAGTTGGAGACGGTCGATGGTGCGGAGCCGACGAATGAGAAGGCATTGAGACTGGTGGCAAGCAGATTGCGGTGGGAGGAACAGAGGGGTACTTTCGAAGCAGTGGCAAGACAATGGGAAGGCGCTCGCAAGAGACCGCGCCGCCATGGTCACTAGCCATCGTGCGTAGGCCAACTAGTGTCACTCACAGATGCTCGATCGGTGATGAACAGTGGCGCACGAGGGGGATGGACTATAGACTCTCTTGGTGGAAACAGAACTTGCCGCTGTTCTTGAGAAGCCCGCAACTCGATTGCTCGACCTTGCGCGCAGACTATACTACCTTGAGGCTTTCCAAGCCGAACTCGACGAAGCTACCCGTGGCAAAGAGTTTCTGATCCAGAATGATGTCCTGTGGCTTATTCTCCTCGATAGCCGTGACATGCTTGTCGTGCATCTTGCCTCTTGGGCCAAGGCCATCTACACCAATGGCGGCCTAATTGGACAACTTCAGGCAAGCCACGCGAAGAGTTTCTCAAGAAGACGTACATGGGTCGACAAGTACGAAGCTGACGATGAAGCACTAAAGCAATTCCACGATGAATCTCATACGGCCGCGTTCAAACGACTCTTCTCAAGTGACTCTGAACCGTTTCCGAAGCCGATCGCCTTCAATACCCTTCGAGATAACTTCGCCAGGCGGATGGAACCCGTCGTGCAGGACCGCTCCAGTAATCGAGCGCACCCTTATGAGGCTGTGCAGAAGAAAGCGAACGCCAAGATGCTCAGTTTGGGTGAGCTACGCGGTGTTGTCGGGTATGCTGAAGAGCTCATGAACGACCTCCAGCTCGTTGGCTGTGGTTCCACGCTGCAGTACGCGGATATGAACTTCTCAAACTCCAAAGATACGGCTATCGAATTCGTGGATGCTATTGTGTTGGGCACGCTCATGTGTCAGCAATTGGCTCGCGAGGCCACGCGCCGTGAATCGCTCTACGAACGTCTCCATTCAAGGCATGATGTTCGTTTGGACGCATCAGCGGTCGCATTCAATGAATTTGCGGAAGTTGATTGAACTCCTATCGATTCGACCGGGGTTGCACGAGCAAGTTACCGCTCATGTGTTCTTCGCGGCGGCGTTGAGTTTTGGTAGATGTACCTATGGAAAGAAAGCAGGAAGAAAGTCGGAAGCCAGACTCGGGATTGCCTTGCCGACTAAAGATGGCGTTCGACGAAAATACTCAGGCGGTGGAACTCGGATCCACAGTTGAGGTCTACGCCGACGAGCAAGGAAGCCCATCACCATCAGACAGTCAGGGGTTTGCAGTGGGTCTGGCCTATCGTCCTGGAGGAGTGCCTTCTGGTCCTATCGAAAACGCATTGAGTGCGCGCCCAGAGGGACACTGCCGTTGTCAACGGCGTTCGTTCTTTCACGCCTCGAAGGACTGTCCATGCTGTCACAAGACAATGGCTCGCGTAATCGAGCAGGACTTGCGTCCCATTTTCTTCACCTCGATCCGGTGGGATTTTGGCAAGACCCGTTCCGACCATCCCCATGGTGGCGAACTTCATAGTCACGTCCTATCGCTAGGTCTCAGTAACCTGCTCATCCACGATGGTCTGCAGCGGATTGAACTGCGATATTGCCGGCGACAAGGGCGTTCCGAGGAGGGGGTTGCCCGCTGGTTCGACTCTCTCGTTGAGCTACGACTAGCTTGGATGATCGAGTCCGGCGGGTCTGCAACGCCGTTCCCAAATATCACGGTGAGTGAGGTGGAGCCCCATGTGCCGGGGGCGCAAGTGGTCGACCATTTACTATGGGCGGAGGGCAGAGCTGACCCCACATTTTTGCAGAGACTGGGGATCGAATGGGAGTTTGTCAACGAAACGCCCGGACCACTCACAATACGCCGCTACAGGACCAAGGGGGTTGTGGCGCAGGACGGAAGAGCGAGACCATTAGGGAGAGAGCCGAGTGAGTTGTCGACTGAGTATGTTTTCTACTTGTTCGCCTGTATAGAGTACATTGTTCATGCGGTGGCGAGAAAGAAGCCCGTTCACGTCATGCACTTGGAGCCGTATTGGGCTCCTGCAGCGAAGCAGTGCCGCGGTGCTCACGCTCTCAACGAGGACGGGGTTCGGCGCCTCTGCACAGCGTTTCTTTTGCTGGTTGACACGCTTCCTGTCTATACGAGCAGCAGGCCTGCCAGCATCGAAGCCGCGTCCGACGCAGCCAGACTGGCTTCAATCCTCGCCGCGGGTAGCGAAGCGCGCGCCCTACCGATCATTGAATGTTGGAGGGATT
>JBLNFC010000057.1:0-5308 GCA_050263355.1 Acidobacteriota bacterium | reverse complement strand
TCTGAATTTCGTCTGCGCTGATGACGGTGACCGAAGATGGTGCGTCACTCGCGTTCTGGATGTGTTTTGAGGCGCTGTAGACTTGTACGTTCATCAGCTCTTCCAGACTTGCTTCTCCCAGATCTATGGCAGGCGATTGGGCCAGGCAAAGCGTACCCCCGACCATCAAAAAGACTGCGGCTGCGAGAAGAAGTTTCTGGTGAACAGTTAGCCTGCGTTTCACAGGTCCGGGCATGGCACGACCTTCTTCTGGTTGCCGCATGGGGAGAGAAACCGGGAATGAACGGCACACCTGGCCCTAACCCGGTTTGCGGGCGAGAGCTACTTCGCGAATGTCTCCCTCAATCTCTCAATCGGTAGCTTGGGGCGGGACTTCAGTCACGAAAGTACTAAGAACGGTGTAACTCTGGTTCGACGCAGCGATAAAATTCCCAGGGTTCGTGAGGAATAAGAACACTCGTTGGATGGGAACAGGAAGTCGTTGTTCGGTTTCGAAAAGATGCGTGATGCAGGATCAGTTTAGACGGCAAAGCACTCGCTGATGGGGTGGTAACGTCGCGCGCAGTGAACCTGTATTCATGCCGTCTCTTCCAAAACAACTCCCGGTACTGGTTTCCTGGCTCTCATAGTCGTAATCACGACGACACTGACCAGAACCAGCGAAGTGCCCGTTGTTGTGCGTAGATCAAGCGATTCACCACCTAAAAAATATCCGACGAGTACGGCCACAACTGGATTCACGTACGCATAAGTTCCAACCTTGGTTGGCGATTCATGGTGAATTAGCCAAACGTACGCCGTGAATGCAACGATTGAGCCGGGGACAACGAGGTAAAGCAGTGAAAGCCATGCTGCGCGCGAAACACTTGAAGGGTGAAAATTGTGGAACTCACCAAGAACGCCGGCGGTGACGCTGAGCAACACTCCTCCCGCAAGCATCTGAGCACCCGAACTCATGATTTTCGACGCAGGAAGCGCCAGCTTTCGGGTAAGCGCAGAGGCGAGCGACCAACTCATGGCTGCGACGATCAAGGCCAGTGCACCGCGAGCATCGATCGGCGCTCCACCCAGATTCAAAGAGTGGCTCATCAGGACTGCAACTCCGGCAATACCGATGACGAGTGCCGAGGCGAGGCGCAACGTGAGCGTCTGAGTTTGAAGGAAGACGATTTCCGACAACGCCATGAACACCGGAATCGTGGCCATCATGACCGCGGCAATCCCGGATGGGACACGCTGCTCCGCCCAGAACAGCAGTCCGTAGTCGAGGACAAAGATCAGCAGAGCGAGAAGAAGAGCTGAGATCCATTCACGAACGCTCGGGGAGCGCTCGCCATGCGCAAGCATCCAGCCATAAAGGATGACGCCGGCTATCAGGAATCGCATGGCGGCTAAAAGGAACGGGGGAAGTTCGCGAACACCAACGCGAATTGCGAGGAAGGTGGATCCCCACACTAAGTAAATGATTGCGAACGCCAGTAGCGTCTTCCACGTGGGCTGGGTTCTGTGTTCCATGGCAGGTAGATATCATCAATGTACCAGCCGCGCTCTTTTATCGACTCATTGTTGCATGGCTAGGCCCGGCGCCAACACGCCTTTGCCAGTGATCCAAGGATGGATCTCCGGTTTGAGTAGTCCGGCTTTTACGGTTGGGTCGTCCTGCACCAGCTTTGTGGTTTCGTCACCACCGACGCGGAAGATAGCGAGTCCGTGGAGATCTCCCGGATTTTCGAATGGGAAGTGGCCGGCAATGGCGATCTTTCCCTGCAAAATCATTTGCTGAATGAATGCGCCATGACGCTTGAGCGTGTCCAGGAATCCTGGTTCCCCGAGATTCCACTTCTCGCCTTCTTTCATGAATACAAGCGTGTATTGCTCCATCGCTTCCGGAGCAGAAGGCGGATGAATTGCGTCAGAATTAATTGCCCAAGGCCCATGCACCTCCGCTGCCAAACGCCCGGCTTTGATCGCTGGATCGCCATTAGCCCATTCTTGTGCCTGTGACAGTGACTCCGCGCGTAATACGAAGATGCCGCGCAAAGAGGTGTCGTCGGTGAACGGTCCGGCTATGACTAACTTCTGTTCAGCATGCATCGTGCGGATGTTTGCCATATGTTCCTCCTGCAGTTTGTCGCCGGCTTCTTTGCTTAGCTGCGGAGGATTTTGCGGGCGTTTCAGGAGTACTAAGTAATATTTCGGAGCGGTCGCCTCCGAAGGCGTCTGCGTGAAGGCGAAGTTTGTAATGGTCGCGAAAACGAGCAAAATTCCGGTCTTCACAAGTACCGTTTTCACAGTTGCCACACTTGTCATCTTTCCGTCTCCTTTAAGCTCTGCGACGACAAGACATTGCTGGAGGTGCGAAGGGAATTCTTACGCTCCCTTTCCGCGGTTGGCGAGGTCACCGCATGGCAAATGCCCCAAGGAAAGTTAGACAATGGCGGCGGAGAAAGGAAAGCAAGACCTAGCAGATACGAGGGTGGAACCTAGTTTTCGGTACGTACGGCTGGAAGACGCACGAGAAGTGGCCGGTGCTGTTGTCCTGCATGCGTATGGCGAGCGGGAACTGACGGGCTGCTGTCCACTGAGGTTGGAATTGGCGCCGGGCTTCGCACCCAGGCTGATTGCTTAACTTCCTGATCGCAATTCCGCAGTGTCCTGGCCGCGTTTGGACGAATACAATGATGTGTTTCAGTCGGGATTCGAGATCTCGTCCTTCCCCTCAAGCCACCATGGAGACATCAGTGAGAAAACTCGCTAAGTTCGCAGGGATTGCTGTGCTAGCGCTGCTTATTTTGGCGGCGATTGGAATAACTTTCACCATAGGGTGGCGGCCGTTTATCGGTCCGAAAACACGGCCGCTTGCGGATCGTACTTTCGAGCGCACACCGCAGCGGCTTGAGCGTGGCCGTTATCTGGCGGTAGCTGTGACTGGATGTATGGGTTGCCACTCCGAGCATGATTGGAAGAATCAGGGCGCAATTCCGCCCGGCACGGAAGGCGCGGGCGAAGTGATGCCAATCGCAGAACTGCCGGGGAAGATAGTTGCGCCGAACATCACGCCGGATCCGGAGACCGGTGCTGGAACGTGGAGCGATGACCAGTTAGCGCGGGCGATTCGCGAAGGCATCGGTCATGACGGGCGGGCGCTGTTTCCGATGATGCCTTATCAGGACTTCCGCAAAATGTCGGACGAGGATTTGGCGTCGATCATTGTTTATCTTCGTTCTTTGCCGCCCATACGGCGCTCCCTGCCTAGTTCTCAAATAATCTTTCCGGTTAAATACTTGATTCGGGGAGTGCCCCGGCCGCTGACCACGGCTGTCCCGGCGCGAGATTTGAGCGATCCCGTTCGACGTGGCGAATATCTGGTGACCCTGGCGGGTTGCGGTGGATGCCATACACCCCAGGTAAGGGGCCAGAATGTCCCCGGCATGAATTTAGCTGGCGGTTTCACCCTTACAGGGCCATGGGGAAGGGTTGCGAGTTCTAATATCACGCCGGATGCGAGCGGAATCGGCTACTACGATGAATCGCTGTTCTTGCAGGTAATGAGAACGGGATATGTGAAAGCTCGGGAGCTAAGCCCAATCATGCCAGTGTTCGACTTCAAGAACATGACAGATGACGATCTGAAGGCGATGTTCGCTTATCTGCGGACCCTTAAGCCGGTGAAGCACCGGGTGGACAATGCCGAAGAGGTTAGCGAGTGCAAGTTGTGCAGACAGAAGCATGGTGGCGGGAAGCTGAATTAGTCCAAAATGGTCTCACTGTCGACTAGAGGTTTCGTGTCCGAGCTTTGCTTGGCCGGAGGGATCCCTCCGTGGGTGATTGTCGACTCTTTTCCACAGACGTGATTCTTTGAAGGCGAAGCGTCTCACTTTGAGGCAGCCCTGAACCTAAGCTGTAAACGCAAGGCATTGTGGTCACCGAAGGAGTAAACCACAATTTATCGCGCTTTTCCCGATCGAGCTTCTCTCCTCTTATAGACCTTTAACTTTAGCCTTGACAGTGAACGACTTAGGCGTAAGATGTGGTCAAAAGTGGTAGAAAGTGGTCAGTAAGTAGGGGCCGTGGAGGCCAGAGGTAAACGAGAGGCGCGAGTGGGATTCGAAGCTGAAAACCCCAAAAACGGCCCCAACTTTCCCGACCTGATCGATGTTTTTGCTGCTCTTACCTCCCTCGTTCCGGTAGTAGCCGCAATCGGGCGGCGCCGGCCCCCAAGCAAGGGCAAGACTCATGTTTCGTGGCAATCACCCAACTCGCGTGGACGAAAAAGGACGGCTAAAGGTTCCCGCGGAATTCAAGCGGGTGATCGACGAGAAATACGGCCAGCAATTCTACATCACGAGTTTGGACGGAAAGGTTGCACAAGTTTATCCCTTCGAGGAGTGGGAACGGATCGAGCAGAAGTTGGCCGGGCTCTCCACATTCAATCCTACGAAGAAGAAGTTTCTGGACCGGGTGAATTATTACGGACAGGTAGTCGAGATGGATGGCCAGGGGCGCCTCCTGATCCCGCAGATTTTGCGCGACGCGGCGCAGATCAAAGGCGAGGTCGCGGTGCTTGGGAACCTGACTTACCTGATCGTCCGGAACCTGGAGACGTTCCGTAAGGAGATCGAGGAGCAGTCGTTCACGCCTGAGGATGAGAAGACGCTCGACGAATTGGGCATCTAGTGGGCGAGGGTTCAACAAACACCCCTCAGGGGGTTGGGCATGGCGCCGGTCATGTTCCGGTTCTTTTAAAAGAAGCGATCGACTTTTTAGCCGTCCGGCGTGGTGGGACTTATATCGACGCCACGGTGGGTCTTGGCGGGCACAGCTTCGAAATCGCAAAACGCCTCGGCGCACCGGGTCATTTGATTGGCTTCGATAAGGATCCTGCGGCGCTCGGAATCGCGGAAAGAGTCCTCAGTCCTCAGTCGGGTGTCGTCAGCCCGGAGCCAGCCGTTGGTCACTGGCCCTTAGTGGTTAGCCGTGACGATCAGCTTGACCGGCCGAATGTCGAGCTGCGGCACGGAACGTTCGCTGATTTGGCGAATGACGAACGAGTAGCGACGAACGATCGGGTTGACGGGATTCTGGCAGACCTGGGCATGAGCAGTTTGCAGCTGGGGGATCCCGCGCGAGGCTTCAGTTTTCAGGCGGAAGGACCACTCGACATGCGGATGAATCCGCAAGCCGAGTTGACCGCCGATCAAGTGGTAAACCACTTCGGTGAGCGCGAGCTTGCCGACGTGATTTACGAATTCGGTGAGGAAAGGAGGTCGCGGAGAATCGCCAGAGCCATTGTCCGGTCGCGGCCGAT